>JBDSDS010000119.1:0-16811 GCA_039920445.1 Chloroflexia bacterium | reverse complement strand
CGCTGCCACCCCCGATTCGACATAGAGCACCCGGTTGTAGATAATGGCCTGGTACTTATCAGATACGAGGTGAGAGAGTGGGCGAGATCGAAGGCAAATTCTCCGGGTTGATACTCGACATGGATGGGGTGCTCTACAGAGGCGAGCGCGCGCTGCCTGGCGCACGCGAATTGTTTCCCAGCATGCGAGCGCATGGCCTCTCATTCCTCCTCCTCACCAACAATTCTACCCTCACATCAGAGGAGTTCTCGGCAAAACTGGCGCGCATGGGCATCAGCGTACCACCTGAGGCTATCCTGACGTCAGCGGGCGCAACGTCTATCTACATGAAGGAACACTACCCGGAGGGCGGCGGCGTTACAGTAATAGGCTCACCCAGCCTGCTTGCCACCGTCACAGGCGAACCGGGGTTCCGACCCGACGGCTGGCAACCTGATTTCGTGGTGGTTGGTCTGGACTTGAAGTTCAACTACGATTCGCTCCAGAGGACGTGTTCGGCAATCCGGCGGGGAGCGCACTTCATCGCAACCAACGCAGATGCTACCCTGCCGGTCGAAGGGAACGAGCAATGGCCGGGCGCGGGCAGCATCGTGGCGGCGGTACAGACCTGCTCCGGGGTCGCGCCGATTATCATAGGCAAACCGGAACGGCATATGGCCGAGATGGCGCTCGATCTGCTGGAGCTGCCCGCAGAACAGGTGCTATGTGTCGGCGACAGACTGGAGACCGACATACTACTCGGCGCGAGAGCAGGCATCCCGACCGCCCTGGTGCTCACCGGCGTTGCGAGTCGGGAAGATATAAAGGGTGCGGAGGTTGCCCCCAACTACGTTTTTGACGACCTTGCGGCGCTTATGTCGGCGTTGGGTATCTCCTAGTAAACATATGAATTATGGCAATCCAATCAACAAACAACAACAAAGAGTGAGGTATACTAAATGAGAGAAAGAATCGCTACGACCAACGCGCCCGCAGCCATTGGGCCTTATTCCCAGGCTATCAAAGCAGGCAACTTAATTTTCACCGCAGGGCAGGTCGGCCTCGATCCTCAGACCGGGCAGCTAACAGAGGGTGGCATCCGTGAGCAAACTCAGGCAGCCCTCCGCAACTTGCAGGCAGTGCTTGAGGCTGCGGGCTGCACCTTCGCCGATGTGGTGAAGACAACGGTTTTTATCATGGACATGGGCGACTTTACCGCCATGAACGAAGTATACAAAGGCTTCTTCGATGAGGGAGCACCGCCCGCGAGATCAACCGTGCAGGTGGCGGGTCTGCCACGTGGGGCAATGGTTGAGATAGAGTGTGTGGCGATGCTGGATGCACAGGCATAGGAGTTAGCAAGATTTATGGCAACGGCACAAAAAGAGGTCCATCCCGGCAGCGCATCTCAAGACGGCTTTGTATTTGATTACGAAGACACAAAGACTGTCGAAGGTCGTGGGGAACTTCGAGTTGGCACCCACGACCTCGCCGCGCTGAGGCTGGAGCGATGCCTTGAGGCCATGAAGGACGCCCACGGCAAACTGCTCGAAGTGGGGTGTGGGGCCGGGCGGTACACGCGCTCGTTTCTTCACTACAGGCCCGACCTGGAGGTTCACGGCTGCGACATTTCGCATATTGCCCTCGCCGAAGCGAAAGCAGCAGATGTCACAGGTAAGATAGCGTATAAGTTGGGAGACGCCCTCGATCTTCCTTACGAGGACAAGTCGTTCAATATCGTGTTGCTGTTCGATGTATTCGAGCACGTTACCGACGTCGGTAAAGCGGCGGACGAAGTATCAAGGGTGCTCAAGCCGGGTGGGGTATTTCATTGCTTCGTGCCGTGCGAGGGGAACAAGCGCACTATTTTCGCGCTCCTACGCAACAGTAAGCGCCTGCCGATTCACAGGTGGAAGCGCGACCATATCGGCCACATCCAGATACTTACCACAAAACAAATGCAAAGCATCCTCGAAAAGCGCGGCCTCTCTGTGACCGATACTACCTTTTCGTTCCACACTCTCGGCCAGATACATGATGTAGCCGACTACTGGCGGCGCGAGATGCTTTCTAAGGACGATTTATCCGGTTGGAAGCGAACCCTGGTGAAAGCAGTGAGCCGGGCTGTATTTATTCCCACCTGGCGGCTTGCCTACTTTGAAGATACGTGGCGCAAGCGTGATAAAGCAGCTATTGGCGTTCACATCACCTGCGTGAAAAGGTAAATGTAATGCGCTGGCTTTCTATGAGATCACTTTTCCCCTGGCTCGCCGCTCTGGTCGTGCTACTCGCGGCCTGGCTCTTGCCACTCCCACGGCCTGTGTTGAGCGAGGAAGAGCTTGTCGTGCAGCGTTTGCCAGAGGTCAGGTCTGGTCTGATTTCAGATCGGAAACGCTTCCTTAGAGCGCAGGACCGGTACATGACCTTCGTACGGACGCACGACATGACCGCACTACTCGCCACCACAAAGAGCGCCGTCGCGGAAGCCAGTGCCAACTCTTCCGATCCACAAAAGCTTCTCGCGTTGAGAGATAAAGCAAACGAAGTGCTTGAATACGTAAAGGTGCTCCTGGCTTATGGTGAAGCGGGTGAACCATACTTCGGGGAGTTGCAGCATTATGACAACGAGCTTATGGCGTGGACCCGCTCCCTCGGCCCCGGGCTTGAACCGCTCCGCAAGAAAACCTGGCCTATCGCGGACCACCTTCGACTTTATCCGCCACCCATTGGCGACACCCCCGATCCGCTCTGGATGACGGCTGCCGAGGTTGCCACGCGCACACTCTCTTTACAGAACCACATAGCGGAGCTTAACCCCAATCTCCAGGACATATCTCAAGAGAGCACGATTGATGCAATCAACACCGATGTGGACCGCGTCTGGGATGCCGGGCGTTCGATAGAGCGTGTCGAGAGCCTGCACACTGCCTATTACAAGAACCTTCAGAACTATGACTGGCAGGTGCAACTTATGCTGTCTGAAGGCGTGACTTCTAATTTGTCTACTGGCAGGGTCATGCTGGCGACCGGCCTGAACCTTCTGCTGAGCCTGGCGCTGGTCGGCGGGCTTGCCGCTTTGTTCTCTTCGAGGCGGTCAGCGGAAAGTTGAGCAGACCCGTGACCGCCGGCACAACATCAAACAGCGCCAAACCCCTTACCGGCCTCCGGTTTATCGGAGAGCGCAAGGGACTGCTCCAGTCAGAGCCTGTTGTCCTTGCTGCCATGCTTTTGTCGCTAGGGCTGTACTATTTCGTGCCTGGGCTGGTGTCTGCTGTGGTCGGGGGAGCATTGTTCTTCGCACTGACCCTCTACCGTCCAGACCTCCACCTTGTCATGGTGCCGCTTACAGTGCCGCTTTTTTACAGGCCACGCCCGCTTGGCAACCTCTATTTCTCTCTGGCCGAGGTAGTGATAGTTTGTGGCGTGGCTGCATGGGCGCTGCGCGATGGCACGCGATTCATGCGAGAGCGCAAGTTCCCCTCGGTAACAGCAGCAAGGGCGTGGGTGGGCCAACCAGCGGTCATACTGGCGGTTGTGTTAGGCATGATAGGGCTGCTCTGGCTTCTCGTGCCGGAAGCCGAGTACCGCAAGATTGCCGCGTATGATTTCTGGCGGACTGTGCTATCCCCACTCCTCTTTTTTGCCATGATGCTGCGGTGGCTCAGGACCGAGCGCGACATCTGGCGCATGGTAGCGGCATGGCTGGTAACCGCCTCCCTCATTGGGCGGGAGGGGGTCGAGCAATACCTGTTCGGGGAAACCGTGAGCATGGAGGGGGTGGGGCGCGCATCTTCGGTCTATCCCAGTTCCACCGCGCTTGGCATCTACCTGGGCCGCGCCATCGCGCTTAGCATCGTACTCACTCTCTTCTTACCCTCTACATGGCGTTTCTGGCGGATCGCCTGCGCTATTTTCTCGCTCATAATCGGGCTGGGGGTGTTGTTCAGTTTTGCGCGTGGGGCGTGGATAGGGGTGTTTGTCGCGCTTGTAGTGGTGGGGATATTAACACGCCACCGAGTTCTAAGCATCGGTATCGGGGCAGCGACGCTGGCAGCGTTGGCCGCGCTGCCCTTCATCAACGTCGAGCGCATCACGTCGATCTTCGATCTGTCCGGGAGCGAGAACACAGGGGTTGCCCGCTTTAGAATCTGGTCCGCCGCCATCAACATCCTGCGCGACCACCCGTTCACCGGCATCGGCCAGGACCAGTTTATTCGCCAAGACCCTGTGTACGAGGTCCCTTCCAGCCGTTTTTTCATAACGTCGCACCCTCACAACCTGATATTCGACTTCTGGCTACGGTTGGGGCTGCCCGGCCTATTGTGGATGTTTGCTGTCCTGGTTTACTTCTTCTGGGAGGCCCTGCGTCTGTGGAGGCAGCACGTAGGGACAGCCCTCGGCGCGCTCCTGCTCGGCCTGATAGCCTCGATGATCACCTTCGTGGTCCATGGCCTCCTCGACATGGCCTACTTCACTATGGACCTTGCCGTGACTTTCTGGCTTACTGTGGGGTTGATTGTGTTGGTGAAGCGCTACCAATCCTTAGAAGTCATCGGAAATTAGCTTACTCACCTTACGCAGCGCCCGGCGATAGTTCGCTACGCTCATATTCACGGGCTACGTCCAGGCAAAGTCCGCCTGCGCGGACTGAGTTGGTATTATATCTAAGCCAGTCCCCCGTAGGGGGACTTTGCTCCCATATAGCCCGTGAATTTATTCGCCGGGCGGGGTTTACAGGCGTGGCTGCGTAACATGAGTTAGCTTATATTCAACCAGATGTTTTGCCATCTAATTTGAGCGTGTCTGATTCGTCGCGATGTGTACCGGTGGTCTGCCGCAACGTGAATTTAGCACCGTTACGAATTACATGATCTATTGATCTGGCGTGCCCTAAGCCTAATCCGTAGTCCGCCTTGAGCCATGCGATTATATCTTTGGATTGTGTTAGATTCTTTTCCTTTGCCATGGCAATGAAATCATTGGGTGTTTTACCTGTTAGCTTTTCTACCTTATCTAAGTATGCCTGGAACGACATTGTTTTCTCCTATCTAACTACTTTCATTGTGGTTAAGATTCAATTTTGTGCTCCTGAAGAAAGTGGCGCATTTTCGTATAGGCTATTTTCTGATGGCTTCTAGATATCCGCGAACCCGTCAATAATGCGGGCGATATGCCGCGACCCTAGCAGGAAATCGCTCAGCCGGACATGCTCGTTCGGTGAGTGGGTGCGTGAGCCAATATAGCCCACCCCTGCCGTCACGACCGGGATGTTGAGCGGCCCAGCGAAGGCGTAAACGGGGCTGCTGCCGCCCGTTATCGGCACTATCATGCTCGGCTTGCCATAGACTTCTTCGCCTGTGCGGGCGGTTAATGCCACCAGTGGATTGTCGGCGGTTGCCTTGGCGGGCCACATCGCGCCGAGGCGTGTTACCTGTATGTCGGAGAAGCCCTGGTCTTGCAGGTGCTTCAGCAGCTTCTCGTAGATGTCGTCCGGGTCTTGGTCGGGCACGAGGCGGAAGTCTATCTTGACCATAGCCTTAGCAGGGATTACTGTTTTCATGCCTTTGCCATAGTAGCCGCTCTCAAAGCCCTGGATGTTGCAGGTCGGCTGGAACTCTGCGCTCTTGTAGTCTATGCCCGTGGCCCCACGCAAGAACTCCTTTATGCCAAAGTCGATCCGCTCCTGCTCCTCATATGAGGGTAAGTCACGAAAATGCTGTAGGTCCATCTCGGTTGGTGGGTGGGCGTTATCATAGAAGCCTGGGATCAGTATGCGCTCGTCTGGCCCTTTCAGGCTTGCCAGCGCCCATACGAGCCGCCACGCGGCATTAGGCAGCTTGGACGCACCGCCCGAATGAGCATCCCTCGAAAGTGTCTGCACGTTTAACTCGACCGACAGGACGCCGCGCAGGCCGAGCAGGTTGATGGGTCTACCGTCGGGTGAAACGCCACCTTCCTCCCAGATCGAGCCATGCGACTTCAACAGGTCAAGGTTCTCGCGGACGAACTGCGCGACGTGCGGGCTGCCTGTCTCTTCCTGCCCTTCCACCACGAACGTAACACCGCAAGGCAGCTTGCCGCCATTCGCCTCCCGCACCGCATCAACGGCGGCAAGACGCGCTACGAACTCGCCCTTATCATCCTTCGCCCCCCGAGCATAAAGAGCGCCGTCACGAATAGTAGCCTCAAAGGGCGGCGAATCCCACAACTCAAGCGGCTCTTCCGGCTGCACGTCATAGTGGTTGTACAGCAAGATCGTCCTCTCGGATTCACCGTCTAGATGACCATACACGACCGGATAACCGGCGGTCTCGAACTGCTTCGTCTCGAAGCCGTGCCGCTTCAACATGCGTTCCACCAGATCGGCACACTCGCGCATGTTCTCACCCTTAGCCGATACGCTGGGTATAGCGCACAACTCAGTCAACTCGGCCATATAGCCATCCACACCTTGCTCCAGGTAACTATCAATCTTCTCTTTACTTGCGGCCAACGTCCCCTCCTTCGTCGGAATTATGAATTATGAATTTTGAATTGATTTGTCGTCCGTCTAATTCAAAACTCATAATTCATAATTCCGTTAAGCGTGTGCTTCTTCCCGTCGCTTGCGGGCGTCCTCGATTACTTTGTCGGCTACGTGGGCGGGCACAGGCTCATAGTGGTTGAACTCCATGTGGAAGTTACCCCTGCCCTGGGTCACCGAGCGCAGGTCGCTTACATAACGCTGCACCTCAGAAAGGGGCGCCTGGGCCTCCACTGTCGTGAAGCCATTGCCCAGAGGGTTCATCCCTAGCACGCGTCCCCTGCGGCTGTTGAGGTCCGACAGGATGTCGCCCGTGTAGCTCTCTGGCACGGTGATGTGCAAGGTCATAACAGGCTCAAGCAGCACCGGATGCCCGGCCTGCATCCCCTCTTTGAATGCCTGCGCCGATGCGAGTTTGAACGCCATTTCCGAGCTATCGACGGGGTGGTAGCTGCCGTCATACAGCACCGCCTTGATATTCACCACCGGATACCCGGCAAGCACACCTTCATGCAGCGACTCACGTATCCCCTTCTCGACAGCAGGGATGAAGTTCTTCGGCACCACGCCGCCAACGATCTTGTCGCCGAACTCGAACTCGCCCTCGGTATATGGCTCTAGCGCCAGCACAACGTCTGCGAATTGGCCGTGACCGCCCGTTTGCTTCTTATGACGGTAATGCGCTCTCTCTACACGGCTGGTGATCGTCTCGCGGTAAGGCACAACAGGCAGGCCGACCGTGACATCAACTCCAAACTTGCGCTTCATGCGGTCGGCGGCTATCTGCACGTGGCTCTCGCCCATCGCGGAGATAAGTGTCTGGCCGGTAATCGGGTCCTTGCCGACCCGCACTGTGGGGTCTTCGTCCATGATGTTGTGAATAGCGCTGCCCATCTTGTCGAGGTCGGCTTTCGTGCGCGGAGCGACTGACGCCGAGAAGACAGGCTCCGGGAAATGAATTGGCTCGAGTACCAGTGGGCTACCCACACCGCAAAGTGTATCCCCTGTCTGTGTGTGCGCCAGCTTGACGATCACGCCAATGTCGCCTGCCACTAACTTCTGGGCGGCTATCTGCTCCTTGCCGCGCTGGAAATGGACCTGGCCAATGCGCTCTTCCAGGTTGCGGGTAGAATTGAGCGCCTGGCTGTCGGATGACAACGTGCCTGAGAAGACGCGCACGTAGGTCTGCTTTCCAAACTGGTCGCGGATTGTCTTGAAGACTAGGGCGGCAAGAGGAGAAGCCTCACTTGGTTGGAGGGTTATCTGCTGGTCGTTGGCGGGGTTGGTGGCGGTAAGCTCGCCCATCTCAACGGGGGAGGGAGTGTACGAGACGAGGGCATCCAGAAGCTGGGAGACGCCAATGTTGAGGAGGCCGGACCCGCAGAGCACGGGCACAATCTCGCCCTTCTGCGCGCCAGCCTTGAGGCCCGACATAAGCTCTTCGGTGGTAAGCTCTTCGCCTTCGAGATACTTCATGGTAAGGTCGTCGTCGGTCTCGGCTACACGCTCCATGAGCCAGTCCCGACCCTGCCTGGCATCTTCCATCAATTCGGCGGGCACTTCGGCCTCGACGAATTTGCCGCTCGTGTTGCCGTGCTCAAAGACGTAAGCCTTCATCGTCAGGAGGTCTACCATGCCGGTGAATGAATGCTGCGAGCCTATCGGCAATTGAAGCGGCGCGCATTTCTTACCGAGCACCTCTTCCGCAGAGTGGAATGCCATCTTGAAGTCGGCGTTTTCGCGGTCCATCTTGTTGATGAAAATAAGGCGAGGGCAGCCACGCTCTTCGGCGAACTTCCACATCTGCTCGGTTCCCACTTCCACGCCCGCCGAAGCGTCTATCAGCAAGAGAGTGGTATCGACTACTCGCATCGTAGCCATCGCCTCGCCGACGAACTCTGCGTAGCCAGGCGAGTCGATTACGTTAATCTTGACGTCCTGCCACTCGACAGGAGCGACCGATAATTGCACCGAAATATGGCGCTTCGCCTCGTCGGGGTCGTAGTCGGATACCGTGTTGCCTTCGTTCACGGCGCCGATGCGGTTTGTAGCCTTCGATGTAAAGAGCATAGCCTCCAGAAGAGACGTCTTACCGGCTCCACCATGTGAAAAAAGACCGACGTTGCGAAGCTGGTTAGTGTTATAGGCTTTCATAAAGAGCTATCTCCTTCCGCGTATGAGTTATTAATCTGCCGAACATAGACGGCAGCAACTTTCCCTGGGTACAGGTAGAGACCATTATACTCGGTTGGGCATGAGGTATGCAAAAGGGTGCATGGCTCCAGCCCTTTGGGGGTCTACAAACGCTAATGCATTAGTGCTTAGCAGATCGTCGAAGGTACTGGATAACAGCAAGGGAGAGCAGAACCACTACAAGTAAGGCGGCCCAGAAGAGCCATTCATTAGGGAGCACATATAGAGGGTAGACCCGCGCTCCTTATAATCGCAAGTACCAATATGCCAATGATTATCAAAAATGCAACTACGCGGCTTGAAGACGAGGGCAGTCGCAGACGAGTTTCATGCCTGTCAATGGCAACTTCCCGCGCACAATTGTTGCAGTCGCTACTACTTGCGCTTATGCTTGTGCCGCATGAGGGACACTTCATCTTTAGCTCTCCGCAGATTACTACGATATAATCTTTGATATAATCTTCAAGATACTTTGCTAAGATTATATCAACCAGCACCATTGATCTCATTCAGCATATCACATTCTGACGGGAGGCTTACTCCTATGAGCAGGCATCGGCTTGACTGCCCTCATACAACGGCTTATACTTGGTAGTTAGTCTCCGTAATGGTTGGTTCGAGTGAAACGGGGTAAAGAGGCAGGGCATGGACGAGAATGTAGGAAGAAAATTAGAAAGCATCGAGCAGCATTACACCGAGCTTGAAGAGATGATGGCACAGCCTGAGATCGCTACAGACCACAGGCGCATTACCGAGCTTGGGCGCGAGCGTGCCGAGCTTCAGGACCTTGTAGATGCCTACCGCCGCTACCAGAACATCAAGCAAGAGATAGACTCTACTGAAGGGATGATGAACGGCGAATCTGACTCCGAAATGGTGGATATGGCGCGCCTGGAGATAGAGGAACTTCGCAAGCAGCAAGATGTCGAAATGACCGAGATCAAGCGCCTGCTCCTCCCCAGGGATAAAGACGACGATAAAGATGTCATCATAGAGATCAGGGGAGCGGCGGGAGGGAATGAAGCCGCAATCTTCGCCGCCGACCTTTTCGGTATGTATGTGAAATATGCGGAAAAGCGGCGCTGGAAGACCGAGGTCCTGTCGAGCAGTCCCAGCGAGGGCGGAGGCATGAAGGAAATCATCTTCGAGGTGAAGGGGCAAGGAGCGTACAGTCACCTGAAATGGGAAAGCGGCGTACATCGCGTGCAGCGCGTGCCCGTGACCGAATCCCAGGGTCGTATACACACATCCACCGCAAGCGTCGCGGTGCTTCCCGAGGCGGAAGAACTAGATGTTGAAGTGCGGGATGAAGATATCAAGCTTGATGTATACCGGGCCGGCGGGCATGGAGGCCAGAGCGTCAACACGACCGACTCGGCGGTGCGCCTGACGCACATCCCGACCGGAATCGTGGTTACGTGCCAGGACGAGCGCAGCCAGCTAAAGAACAAGATCAAGGCTATGACTGTTCTACGCACAAGGCTGTATGATATGCAACTCGCCAAACGGCAGCAAGAGATGGGCGACGAGCGCAGGTCACAAGTCGGTACAGGCGACCGCTCGGAGAAGATACGCACCTATAACATCCCTGACGACCGTGTTACCGACCACCGCATCAAGCTCACGGTGTCGGGCGTACCCCGCGTCCTCCAGGGTGAGATAGATAACCTCATCGAGACCTTGCGCCTGACCGACCAGGCCGAACGCCTGCGCGCAGCGGGCATCACAGATTAGATACAGGGTATGACTGTCAGCGAGGCGCTTCAACAGGCAGCAAAGCGCCTTTCTTCTAATTCCTCTTCTCCTCGGCTCGATGCGGAAGTACTGCTCGCGCACCTACTTGGGACCCCACGCGCCTCCCTGCTTGCTAACTCCCAGCAGGTGCTTACTGCCAAGCAAAGCACTACCATGAAAGGTCTCATTGAGCGGAGGACTCATGGTGAGCCGGTGGCATACCTGACCGGACATAAAGAGTTCTATGGTTTCGATCTTTTTATCACACCTGACGTGCTGGTTCCCAGACCGGAGACCGAAAGCGTCGTTGATGCCTGTTTAGAAGTATTAGTAGATTTGGATAATAGCCAATTGGCTGATATTGGAACGGGTAGTGGTGCGATAGCGATAGCAGTTACTAAGCACAATTCACGCGTGAGGGCAAGTGCAACTGATATTTTTCTGCCAGCAATCGAGGTCGCCCGTCGTAATTGCGAGCGGCATGGGGTAGCGGATCGCGTTACCCTTTATACGGGACATCTTCTACAACCGCTCAAGGGCAAGTTCCCAAATAAGTTTAATGTAGTAGCCGCCAATCTACCTTATGTCCCACCCGGCGAGGCATCTCCCGATGTTGCGACCTGGGAGCCGAATGTCGCCGTCTTTGGGGGTGGCGACGATGGAACGGCCTTGATACGTGAGTTCCTGCGAGAAGCTCCTGCTTACCTCCTTCCAGGGGGTACAGTTGTCATGGAAACGGCCCATTCGCAGGGCGCATTGGTGGCTAGATTAGCAAAGAGGGCATTTCCAGGTGCGGAAGTCGAGGTACGCAAAGACTTGGCAGGCTACGACAGGATAGTGGTAATAAAAACAGCATGAGTATTAAGCTGCTGGCCCTAGACCTCGATGGAACTATCTTTGGCGACGACCTGGTAATTTCAGAACGCACCCGCCGAGCAATCCTCCACGCTCAACAGCAGGGTGTGCTCGTTACTATCGCCACAGGTCGTATGTTCGTTTCAGCAAAGCAGATAGCCACCGACTTGAGCATCGACGCGCCCCTCATCTGCTACCAGGGCGCAATGGTGCGACACTCCGGCACAGGCGAAACACTTTACCACAAGACAGTACCCAGGCCACTTGCCCACGAAATCATTGCTAAGTCACAACAGTTTGGACTGCACCTGAACCTCTACCTGGACGACGCCATTTATGCCGCACAGATCACTCCCGAAGCGCTATTCTACTCCAGGATAAACATGGGCCTTCATATCAACGAAGTGGGGAATCTCGGCACATGGCTAGACAGACAAGACGAAGCCAAGCCAACCAAGCTGGTGATTATCACTGACGCTAACCGAACAGACGAAGTGTTAGAGTTGTTTACAAGCTTGTACGGAGACAAACTACAGGTGACCAAGTCCCACCCCCGCTTCACGGAGTTCACGAGCATAGAATGCTCCAAGGGGCGGGCGCTTGCCTTCCTCTCGCACTATGTCGGCATAAATCGTGATGACGTAATGGCAATAGGCGATGGGCACAACGACCTCGACATGATCGCCTGGGCGGGGCATGGCGTTGCAATGGCAAGCGCACCCCAGGCGGTACAGGATGCCGCCCGCTCGCTCTGCGCTGCCCTCATCGATGACGGCACAGCGCAAACTATCGAAAAGTACGTGCTCAATATGCTGCCTGACACGAGAGGCTGATCCCGAATTGGAGCGCGGCCCTCAATCGCGTCCTTACGTAGAACGCGCCAAAATAGCCTCTCGTGCGTTATAATGAGTGACGATGAAGGCAGCAAAAGTGTCGCGGGGCAGCAACCCGGCAGAGGGCAAAGTCACCACGACCGGCGAACCTACCGTGGAAGCGCCTGTCAGCCCGGATGGAAGCAGTAACGGTTCTGCAACACTAGAGGTTGAAGGTCTCCAGAGGGACATGGGCGCCGGCCAGGACTGGCGTGCCCAGGCTGCGATGCTCTCAGGTCCCCTCACCGCGAGCGATCTCACCACCGGCTCGTTGCGCAAGCCTGCGCGCGCATGGCTGCCCGTTATCCCCGGCCTGAGCCTGGATGACCGGCTTGGAAGGCTCTTGCTATCTATAGTTCTCGCACTTCTTCTTTGGTTTTACGTACTAAACCTGGAGAACCCCGAACAAACAACCAACTTCAATGGCCTGACGGTTGAAATGCGTGGCGCCGGCCCCGACCTCAAGGTGATCAACTCCCTCCCGACCGTAGACAGTATAGTGCAAGCCCCACAAAACGTCATGGGCACCCTCAACCAGGCCGACATTCAGCCCTATGTCGATTTGACCGGCTTGAGCGAGGGCGTTCATGAGATACCTGTGCGCGTCGAGATAAAAGGCGGGCGCATGGGCGCTGCACAGGTGACGCTATCGCCCAGGACGGTTCAGGTTCAACTTGAGGCACAGACCAGCACGCAGCAGGTTGTGACCGCCAAGACCAACGGCACACCCGCGTTTGGTTATGCCCTTGAGCCTGCGGAGGTAAAGCCGGGCCAGGTACGTGTTATCGGCTCAAAGGGTGCAGTGGCCCGTGTCGCTGAGGTGGTGGTCCCCGTTGATGTAGATGAGAAAGCAGGTACACAGCGCGGCCTGCGAACGCCTGTGGCCCTCGATAACGAGGGCAATGAGATAGCGGGGCTATCCTTCGAGCCGGAAGAAGTCGAAGTGACCGTGCCGATAAAGCTTCTATTCACATATAAAGTAGTGACCGTCAGGCCGCAGGTGATTGGGCAGCCCGCCCCTGGTTACAGTGTGCTCGCTATCACGTTCAATCCCACCCTCGTAACCGCATGCTGCCGCCCGGATGTGCTCGAAACACTCGATTCGCTAGACACAACCCCTGTGACAATAACCGGCTCGACAACTACCGTGACCGCCACCACGGAGCTTATCCTGCCTGAAGGGGTTGAGCTATATCCCGGTCAAAAGAAGAGCGTTGATGTGACGGTCACATTCGAGCGGCAGGTAACCACTCTACAGGTATCGGTAGCGCCGTCGGTCGAAGGACTGTCAGATGGCTTTAGCGCCGTTGTGTCACCGAGCGGGCTGGACCTTGTGCTGTCAGGCACATTCAGCCAGCTACAAAGCCTGAAGCCTGCCGATGTGAGAGTGTTCGTGTCGGTACAAGGACGAGGGCCGGGCACGTACGAATTGCAGCCTCAGATAATCCTGCCGGAAGGGATGAGCCTTGATAAGGCTACACCCGACAGGATTACGGTAACAATAACAGCGCCAACCACCGTGCCCCCCACGCCGACCATACCGCCTACAACACAGCCTACGGCCCAACCTAGTGCCCCGCCGACGCAGCAGGCCACTGTTCTTCCCCCAACTCAGACTGTGCAGGTGGTTGTCGCTACCCCCACGCTCCGCCCCAGCCCTGCGCCGCCGACCGCCCCGCCGACCGCCCCACCCTCACCTACCCAGACGACACCGATAAGCCAACCTTCTCCTTCGTCTGCTGTAACACCTACAAGCCTGCAACCTGATACGCTCTCCACGCCCGGCACTCCCTGACTCCTCTTGAAATCATTGATATGGTGTGAAGCCAAAGGCACGCCGCTTTTCGTGTTATAATTTTGAATACTTAATAATGCGGAAATTATGAATTATGAGTTTTGAGTTATGAATTATTTACTCACCTTACGCGGTCATGCCTGCAACTCCCGCCCGGCGCTGCGTACGTAAGGTGAGTTATTTAGAAGGAACGTCAATTCATAATTCAAAACTCATAATTCATAATTAGGTTATGTGGATGTCGTAACAGTTCCAATGTCGATACTGGAAGCGCAAATTGGAGAAAAGTAAATGTGCGGAATTGTGGGATATGTAGGCCCTCGTGAGGCTTCAGACATTATCTTTGAGGGTCTTGCCAACCTGGAATACCGGGGCTACGACTCGGCTGGAATAGCCATACAGAACAACGGCAAGATCGAGCGGCGGCGGGCGGCGGGCAAACTGAGCAACCTGCGTATTGTGCTGCGCGATAACCCCCTGGAAGGCCATCGCGGGATCGGGCATACACGCTGGGCGACACACGGCAAGGTCAACGAAGCAAATGCCCACCCTCACCGCGACTGCACGGGTGACATCGTGGTCATTCATAACGGCATCGTCGAGAACTATATCGCCCTTCAGGAAATGTTGAAGGCCGAGGGACACAAGTTTGTCTCCGAGACTGATACTGAGGTGCTGCCCCACCTGATCGAGCACTACCTAAAGAAGGGCGCGGCCAACCTGGAAGAAGCGACGCGTCTTGTACTGAAAGAGATTGAGGGTTCCCACGCTATCGTCGCTATGAGGGCGCAGGAGCCGCAGGTGCTGGTGGCAGCGCGGTTGGGCAACGCGGGCGGCGTTGTCATCGGCTACGGCGAGAACGAGATGTTCATCGCCTCCGACCAGCCCGCCATATTGCAACATACGCGCCAGATGGTCTTCCTAGAGCCGGGAGAGATGGTTGTCATTACCCAAAGCAGCGCGGTATACTTCGGCCCCGACGGCGAGCAGTTGAACAAAACTCCCCAGACGATTGCCTGGGACCCGGTAAGCGCGGCTAAGGGCGGCTACAAGCACTTCATGCAGAAGGAGATATACGAACAGCCACGCTCCCTCACCGACACGCTCAGGGGCCGCGTCAACGTCGGCGCGGGCAAAGTAGACCTTGCGGGCATAACTCTGACTGACGATGAGATGCGCAAGTTGAGGAAGATCACCATCCTCGCCTGTGGTACGGCATGGCACGCTGGATTGGCGGGCAAGTACATATTCGAGGAGCTTGCGCGCATTCCTGTGAACGTGGAATATGGCTCAGAATATCGCTACCAGAACCCGGTAGTCGAGCCTGAGACGCTCGCGCTCGCCATTACGCAATCAGGGGAAACGGTCGATACGCTCGAAGCGATGGCCGAGGCCAAGAGCCGTGGCGCGCGCATGGCGGCTATCGTGAACGTGATCGGCAGCCAGGCAGACCGTATCGCCGAGAGCAAGATACACGTCCAGGCAGGACCGGAGATAGCAGTCGCCAGCACGAAAGTGTTCACGGGCATGGTTACCGATCAGGTACTTTTGGCTCTCATGCTCGGTCAGGCAAGAGGCACTATCAACGAGGAAAGGTCGAGGGAGCTTATAGACGGCTTGTTGCGGCTGCCCAATCAGGCGGGCCAGATGCTCTCCAATGATGCGTTCTACGAGCAGCTTGCAGGTAAATATTACAAAGCAACTGACATGCTCTACCTGGGCCGAGGCATCAACTTCCCCAGCGCCCTGGAAGGTGCGCTCAAGATAAAAGAGATCAGCTACATACACGCCGAAGGCTGCGCCGCGGGCGAAATGAAGCATGGCATCAACGCTCTGATTGACCGCACCGTACCCGTCGTGTGTATAGCGCTCCAGGACCACCTCTACCCCAAGATGTTGAGCGCTATAGAGCAGGTAAAGGCACGGGACGGCGTCGTTATCGCGGTAGCGACCGAGGGCGACACGCAGATAGCCGAGATAGCCGACGACGTTATTTACATCCCTCCTGTGGAATACCTGCTATCACCCGTGCTGGCCTCGATACCGCTTCAACTCTTCGCCTACATGGTAGCAGTCAGGCGAGGAGCGGATGTAGACCAACCCCGCAACCTGGCAAAGTCGGTAACTGTGGAATAAAAGGAAATATGTGCATGGGGACAAATACTTTACCCTAAGAGCGTGTCAGGAGGGAGTTTGGGTCTTGCGCCAGGTAACTTCACTGGGGTATGATGATCACCAACCTGTAAGTCACGTTATCGCCGTGCCTGTGCAGTGGCGGCCTCGTAAAGCGTATCTGGAGGGTCGGTTACTTGTCTAAAGGAGACTGCTATCATGGGCACAAGTGAATATGGTACGGGGCGTAACGAGAGCGAAGACCAGGTAAAAGGTGAAACAGCGTATGGCTCGGCTGGCCAGGGCCCCATGAGGCGTGTTGCTCGATCTGTGTCGGATAATTACACGGGTAGCAGTAGACTAAGATATACTCTCAAGGGAATGTTTATTACTATGGGTGTACTGGCAGTGCTCATACTGATCGTATTCGCCTTAGGGAACCAGGTTAACAATACTTTTTCCACGATTGGCTGGGGCCTCTCGGATGGCGGTGGGGTTACTAGCTCAGCACCTGAGGCCCCACAACAGGGTGCTCAAGGGGTGGGAATAGCGGACTCTGGCAGCGCGAGTAATTCTGCACCACCAAGTATCCAAGGGACTCCCGTTTCTTTGGCGAACGGGGTTCAGGTCAGAGTTATAATCCGCACTGCCCAGCTTTCGATGCTCGTTGAAGATATACCGGCGGCTGTGGGAATTGTAAAGACGGCTGCAGGTCAACAGGGTGGGTACGTCGCTAATATGGATATGC
>JBDSDS010000118.1:0-3184 GCA_039920445.1 Chloroflexia bacterium | reverse complement strand
TATCTCTTTGTTATGCCCGGTAACGATGCCGGGGGCGCTGGCAAACCCGAAGCCGGTAGCGTCATACTTGTCGTCGGTGGTAGATAAATGGACCTGATACCAGATAGAAGGGTTACGCACGCCGAGGTGGGGATCGTTGGCGAGCAAAGGCTTGCCGGTGGTCGATTTTGTGCTGTCCACCACCCAGTTGTTGGACCCCAACTCGCTGAGACCAAAGTTAGGGAGATGAGGCCGTACATACTGTCGGTATGCCTGTAGCGCTGGCAGATATTGGCCCGAATTAGCCCCTGGCACGACAAAGGGCGCGTCGTCCGGATAACCGGGAAGCATCTGAGCAGCCTTTTCATCTCCAACTTTGGCGCGAAGGTCGGCGGCCATTAGATCATTATCCCAACTATCGCTCAGGTCCCACGCCTGGAGCTTACCAAAGGTGACGCTGTCCAGCGCCTTCCAGTCCTCCATCTTGAGGCCCTGAATGTTGAACTCCAGAGGGAGGGAGTCGGCATGGGTGTGGATAAACTCGTTGACGCCACGGGCATATGCTTCCAGTCCGGCGCGCACTTTGGGGTCCATCTGGGCAAGCTCGGCCTCAGCAGCGCGTCCAAAGCCTACAGTGCGTAAAAAGCGGTCAGTATCAACGAAGCCATCGCCGAACGCCTCGGATAGACGGCCATATCCGGCAGCGCGCAGCAGATACATCTGGAACAGACGGTCCTGAGCGTGAACATAGCCCTGCGCGGCATAGAGGTCTTCGATGTTAGAGGCAGCGATGTGGGGGACACCATAAGTGTCGCGCGTAATCGTGACCGGAGCCGCAAGCCCCGCCATCTTGACAGTACCGTTGATTGTGGGGAGCGCCTTCTGGACAGTCCAATAGCCAAAGGCCAGGCCACCTCCAATCAGTAGCAGGGCAGTAACGCCAATACCGATGAGAGAGTACTTCAATATCGGGCGTTTACGTACCACTGCCTGTGTTGAGGTGGTGGGTCCTACGGGAGCCGCGCGAAATTCCTCAGTTGATGTATACGCCTGTAACGACCTGCCATTGCTTGCGCTACGTGAGCGCGCGCCCTTTGCGGACCGCGTGCCTTTTCGAGAGCCTGCCATACCGCCGCTCCTTTACCCCCGTCGTTAGATACGGGATATTTGCTAAAGTATCTGCCCATTATAGCACAGAGGCACCCGTAACCGAGTGGCGACAACGCCATCTGCTCATCTATAATGGGCAGATGGAGAATGTAGACGTTACTAGCATGACAGCAGAAGAACGCGAGTATATACAGGAGATTGCTTCGGCTGCGGAGGCGGTGCTATTTGCTTCCGCAGAGCCGCTTGCCATGTCCGATTTGAGAAAGGTGCTGGAGATACGAACGGCGACCCTAACGCGAGTGCTAGACCACCTGGGGCGCAGTCTGGCTGATGGGAAGCGGGGCCTGCGCCTGCAACGACACGAGGATACGTTCAGGCTTGTGACAGCACCGGAAACTGCCCTTTATATCCAGAAGTTGCGCGGCCAGGAAGCAACCCAACGCCTCTCGGATGCGGCTCTTGAGACCCTCGCACTCATCGCCTACAGGCAGCCCGCCACCCGTCTTCAGATCGAGTCGGTGCGTGGCGTTGATTGCAGCGGTGTGGTCAATACGCTAATTATGAGGGGATTGGTGACAGAAGTAGGCAGGCTAGAGACGGTGGGCCACCCTATACTGTACGGGACCACACCCGCATTCTTGCAGCATTTCGGCCTCGAAAGCCCGGAGCAACTCCCGCCTATAGGTGAAATCATCAAGGCTGCCCTGCAAGCACCGTCGGAAGCCAAGCCCGGCGAATAAATTCGCGGTCTATAAGAAGCGAAGTCCGCCTGCGCGGACTCTGCTGGGGAGAGTAGTCCACGTAGGTGGACTTTGCATGAAGTTAGACCGCGAATTTATTCGCCGGGCTTGGCTTGACGGTGCTTACTTTAAAAAGCTCAAGCAGAAGCCCGCGCCACAGCGGGCGACCCCTCTCTCAGCTCGCTCACGCACGCATCGAGGACAGACAGCGCATACTCTATGTCCTCCGGCGTGTTGTCGATGCCAACGGTGAGGCGGAGGCTACCCTGGGCAAGCTCCCTCGATATACCAAGAGCGCGAAGCACGTGACTCGGTTCGGTTGAGCCTGAAGCGCAGGCCGCGCCGCTCGACGCCCCGATGCCGCGCATATCCAGCTTTAGTAGCATGGTCTCACCTTCGACACCTTCTATGCAGAAGTTGGCGTTGTTCGGGAGGCGCTGCTCAGGGTGGCCCATCAAGTGTACGTTGCCAATCTGCTGCACACCTGAGATAAGCCTGTCTCTCAGGCCGCGCATGTAGGTGGCATTAGAGTCTAGGCTCTGCTGGGCGCGTGTGAGGGCAGACCCCAGACCTACTATCCCCGGCACATTCTCAGTAGATGCGCGACGCCTGCTCTCCTGCGAGCCGCCATGCTGAATGGGGAGGACGGGGCTTCCTGCCTTGATATAAAGCACACCTACCCCTTTAGGGCCGTAGAACTTGTGCGCCGATAGCGACAAGAGGTCCGCGCCCAGGCTCCCCACATTTATTTCGAGTGACCCACCCGCCTGCACCGCATCCGTATGGAAAAGCGCGCCGCCCGCATGGGCTACATCTGCTATCTCCCTGACCGGCTGGATGGTGCCGATCTCGTTATTCGCGTACATGATGCTGACCAGTATAGTGTCGCGCCTCATGGCGCGTCCCACGGCATCAGGGTCTACCATGCCGTGCTTATCGACTGGCAGAACGGTAACATCGAAGCCGTAGTGCTCAAGCTCCTCGGCTGAGTGGAGGATTGCGTGGTGCTCGATGGCCGAGATGATGATATGGCCCGGTCCCATGCTGGGTGACTTACCCTCGAAACCGCCCCGCTTATATGCCCAGGCCACACCCTTCAGCGCAAGATTGTCGGCCTCGGTCCCCCCGGATGTGAAGACCACCTCACGCGGGCGGCACCCAAGCACTGTCGCAACCTGACGCCGTGAGCCTTCCATACCCTGGTGCGCCGCCCGGCCCCATGCGTGTACGCTTGACGGGTTGCCATATCGTTCGGTGAAGAAAGGCAGCATTGCTTCTACAACTTCAGGCAGCACCTGTGTAGTGGCCGCGTGGTCTAGATAAACCGAGCGTTGCGGGTGTCCGTTGCTTGATGT
>JBDSDS010000117.1:0-4013 GCA_039920445.1 Chloroflexia bacterium | reverse complement strand
ACTCGGAATCGGGGAATTGACGCTTGAGCGCGGCAAGCAACGGCTGCACGTTGATGAAGTCCCCGATGCCGTCCGCGAAGGGGATAACCAGTATAGATTCAGTTCTCACCCTGATGCTCCTCCGGGGACGGGTTCTCTCAACACAGCCACAGGATTCTACCATACGCTACAATAAGGTGTAAAGTCCTTCGGGAGTTTTGAATTATGAATTATGAATTGGGACCCGTATCTTGATAAGTAAATCAAAACTCATAATTCATAATTCAAAACTCCCGAAGGGCAAGGGGCTGTATAATGGCTGCATGGTAGAAGGTAGGCCGGGCGTTGAGCCTCAATTCAGGCGGATACTGGCGGTGAAGCTGTCCGATTTGGGCGATCTGTTGGCGGTGACGCCAGCATTACAGGCGGTGAGAGCTGCCCACCCCGCGGCGCGGATAGACCTGCTGGTGCCGCCCTCTTCGGCTGGGTTGTTGCAGGGCGCATCTTTCCTCGACCGGATAGTTACATTCGATAAGTTTCCTTTCGATACCTTGCAGAGCCTGTTTGATGTCCGGGGCGGGGCGCGCGCCCTGGCTTTCTTGCTGAAACTGCGGATGTCAGGCTACGATGCGCTACTCATATTCCACCACCTCACCCTGCGCTGGGGTTCTCTCAAGTTCGGGATGCTGTCGGTGGCGAGTGGGGCAAGAGTGAAGGCTGGATTAGACAACGGGCGGGGCCGCTTCCTCAACAGAAGGGCCATCGATTCAGGCTTCGGGGCCATGCACGAGGTTGATTACTGGCTGCAGGTAGCGGCGCTCGTAGGTGCGGATGCTTACGGTGGGTGGAAACCGCAGCTTCCTGTCAGCAAGGGCAATAGAGAGAAAGCGACGGAGCTATTAGATGTGCTGGGAGGCGATGGTAGCCCGCTGGTGGCAATACACTCTGGAGCGGGAGCATATAGTCGTGCGCGCATCTGGGGAATAGAGGGATTCGGCGAGGTGGCGCGCGAGTTGGCCCGCAAATATAATGCTCGCATAGTGATAGTGGGGGGGCCTGATGAGAGAGAGGTCGCTGCCAGGCTGGAGGGCATCATCGGCGAGGTCAGCGCGCTCAATCTTGCGGGACAAACAAGCATACACGTAACAGCCGCCGTGCTCGAACGCTGTGACCTCTTCGTTGGCAACGACAGCGGGCCGATGCATATAGCCGCCGCGATGGGAGTGCCGGTGGTGGCGGTGTTCGGGCCGTCCAACAGCAATGCATGGGGGCCATACACTCCTCCTATGGAAGATAGCAAGCATAAGATTGTGGCTCGTGATCTACCCTGTATGCCATGCTTCTATAGAAATCACTCGCTCGGCCTACGCGAAGGCTGCGGCCCTCGGCCCTGTCTAACCGGCCTACCGGCAAGCGCGGTTCTGGCTGCGTGTGAAGAAGTGCTGAATAAATGCCTAATTCAAAACTCATAATTCATAATTCCCGAAGGGTAAACCATGCGTCGTATAGCCCTATTTCTTATCATATTGTTGGTCATAGTCGGGATTGTTGCGTTCGTGCTGGCACGGAGGCAGGTCGATCAGCCAGGCGGAAGCAATGGTGACCCTGGTGTAGTATCAGGTGAGATAGCCAAGCCGAAACCCATAGCCGTCGCCTTCCGGGGTTGCCCGCCATCCGGCTCCGGCGGCGACCCGGTGCTCAACACGCTCAAGAACCGCATTGATGAAGCGCCCTGGCACTCCACCACTATCTCCGACCTGCTCGCACTGCCCTGGCCGCAGACTATCGAACAGAAGCCGCGCGCACGATGGTCGACGTTGGACAAGGCTAGTGTTGCCCGGTACGAAGGCTCCCCCGTACAGGTAGAGGGCTATCTGCTGTCAGCCAAGAAGATGAGCCCCGAAACGTGCAATTGCCATTCGGTCGATTACGTAGACTATCACCTCTGGATAGCAGACAACCCCAACAAAGGGCGCGACCAATCGCTGGTGATAGAGGTATCGCCCAGGGCGCAATCATACCACCCTGAGTGGACGCTGCGCCGCCTACAACAGCTTGCCCGCGACCGAGAGAAAGTGCGTATCAGCGGCTGGCTCCTGATGGACCCTGAGCACCCCGACCAGATCGGCAAGACCCGAGGCACAATCTGGGAGATACACCCGATTATGCAGATCGAGACCAGCCTCCTCGGCAGGTGGAATCCTCTTGATGGGGGCAGCACCGGCATCACCTCAGTGCAAACCTCCGCAGAAGCCATACCGGCTCTCACCGTCGTAGCCACCGCCACCGCGCCCCGGATCAGCAACGAAGAAGTGCAGGTCAACACCAGCGTAAAGATCACCGACATCTTCTTCAACGGAGTGAAAGGCACGAGGGAGCCTGATGAGTACGTGGAGATTACAAATAACGGCGATGAGCCGGTCGATATTACCGATTGGGAAATACAGGACGTGACCGGCAACCGGGAATACAAATGGGAAAGCTACGTCTTGCAGCCGAGCGAAAAGATCAGAGTGTACACGAACGAGGTACACCCGGAGACGGGAGGCTTCTCATTCGCCTCAGGCAGCCCCATCTGGAGAAACAGTGGCGACATCGCTGAGCTGTATGACCTGGACAAGCAGCTTGTATCGAGGTACAGCTATGGCAACCAGAGATAAGCGGAGCAGGTGGTCGTGGAGAGGGCGCTCTCGCAAGAAGGCAAGCGTTGCCCTGAGCGAAGCGAAAGCAAGCGCGGAAAAGAAGCCCGAAGCCGAGGCTGCTATCAAGAAAGGGATATACCTGTCGGCCCTCGTTTATATCGAGGGAGAGCAAGCCGCGCCCGCCGATTTCGCCACCACCGCGACAACTGCTTTGAAGGAGAAACTACGCGCTGCCTTTGGCGAAGAAGGTAATCTAGGAATGACCCTCAAGAAAGTCGAGGTACGAAACGACATTGAAGAGGAAGACGATGCAGAAGGGGAAGAGAAGTTCCAGTTCTAGACTTTTCCTCTTAGCATGACCACCGACCACGTAAGTGTTCAGAATTGGGATGGAGGCAACAGAATGTAGGGGCGGACACACGGGTCCGCCCCTACACCACCCTCATGCTGAACACTTACCCGACCACCGACCACTATCTCGTATAAACTACACCTAACTTATCTTCGTAGACTTTGCGCCAGGTAGAGGTCTCATCTACTATAGGAATTAGATTGTCGTGGAACGTCTTGTTCAGGATGAGAGTGCGGACTTTATAGTGGTCCAGCGTCTTCTGCCAGTCAGCACGCGCATTCGACACCGATAGATAGTCTTCCCAGACTTGCACCTCGCGTGCCTCAAAGCGGCCATCTATGAACATCTGGTAGCGTGGGTACATCTCCCACCCAAGATAGCCGCCCCATTCCATATAGTTGAAGAGAGGCGCGGGCGGGTTGCTCGATTTCAGGTACTCAGCTAGCTTCACAGGCGTCGCATCGGAAACCGCCGCCTTCGCGGTTGCGGGTACCAGCGGGTTTGCCTCTCGCCAGAGTGGTGTGAAGAAAAGCGCGCCACCGACCAGCAATACCGCCATCACCCAGTTGAGCGCGGGAAGCTCGGTCCTCCTGGTGGTAGGCTCTTCTGCCGCAGGTTGGGCCGTTTCCTCGGTTGCCTGCTCCTCAACAGGTTTCCCCCTCGCAGCCCACGCGCTGAGGTTCGAGGCGAGGATCGGGGCCGTTACCCAGCCCCACCACATCACGTTACGCAGCGAGGTAAGCGCCAGGTAGCCGAACGCGAGTATAACCAGCACCTCGGTAACGCGCAGGCGCCGCTTGCTCAGATAAAACGTGCCGAACAGCACCAGCACGCTCAAATAGAAGAGAATACCTGTGCCTGTATATATTGTGGGGGCCTGCCACTCGCGGTTGAGGCTGCGGGCTATTGGGTCGTTGGTGGCGGCAAAGAAGTAGCTGTAGATGCCGAATACGTAAGGGTTGGCGAGCGTTATCAACCCTGCGGCGATAAACCACCCTGCCTGCCACAACGCAGCCTTTGAGGTCAGCCACTTCCGCCCG
>JBDSDS010000116.1:0-10584 GCA_039920445.1 Chloroflexia bacterium | reverse complement strand
GGGCAGGCATCGGCATCACCCTGGCGGGGGTATTGCTGGTAGTGCTCGGCTCAGGCAAGGAGCTTGAGTTCGGCTCGCGCCTGCTGGGCGACATCATGATGCTGGTCGTGACAGTCATCTGGGCGCTTTATACGGTGCTGTCGCAGTCGTTCCTCAAGCGGTATTCGCCGGTGAAGCTGAACGCGCTGACGATGCCTTTTGGCGCGCTTTTCCTGCTGCTGGTGGCCGCACCCAATATAGCTGGGACTGTTCACACCTGGCCCTCGGTGCCGCCTATGGCCTGGCTCATCCTCACGCTGTCGGGCTTGCTGGCGGTGTCGGCATCATATATCGTTTGGTACAAAGGCGTGCAGCAGCTTGGCGCAACCCGCACGTCGATCTACTCGAACCTCGTGCCTGTGCTCGCCGCGATAATCTCATTCTTTGTGCTGAACGAGCCTCTGGGGTGGCCCTTCTGGACCGGCATGGCGCTTGTGCTGGCTGGTGTCACCTTATCACGCTTCGGTGGGCGATGGGTTGGGAAGAATGGCGAGTAACCGGCCCACAGCCATCTTTCTGTCGCCCCACTTGGACGACATAGCCCTGTCGTGCGGCGGTATGGCCACGCGCCTATCAAAAATGGGGGCGCGCTGCATTGGAGTGACAGTGTGCGCTGCGCCCTCTCCACCCAACGAGATACTATCTTCTTTCGCTGAAATGCTGCACGGGCAGTGGGAGAGCGCGAGCGGCAGCGATATAGAAGCTATAAATGAGGTCCGACGCCGGGAAGAGCAAGCGGCCCTGAAGTTGCTTGGCCTGGAGGCTGTATGGCTCGATGTGCCGGATGCTATCTACCGGCGAGGCTCCGCCGGGGAATATTTCTACGACTCGGAGGAGGGGATATTCGGCAAGGTTGCGTCTGAGGAGAGGCGATTGCTCGTGCCACACATCACGGAAGAGATAAGGCGGGTCGCCCTGGAAAGTGGCGCTAAAGGCCGGGTGCGGGTATTTGCCCCTCTTGGTGTGGGCAACCATGTAGACCACCAGTTACTCTTCTGGGCGGCGCGGCGGCTCGGCCCACGCTACGGCGTTCTCTTCTACGAAGACTATCCGTATGCCTCGAAGCCAGGCGCTCTGCAAGCACGCCTTGAGAACCTACAACTGCCTGCCCAACCCAGACTCGTGCCGATTACCGAGCAGATAGGGATCAAGATAGCCGCTATCTCACGCTATAAGTCGCAGTTGGATATACTGTTTGGAGGCAGTGAAGCCATGCCCGCCGAAGTGCGAGCCTACGGGCATTCTGTGGCAGGCGGTTCAGGTGAAGGCCGGTACGCCGAGCGATTCTGGCATATACCGACTGTGTACTCGGTGACCAGTGTGTCCGCCCTGTACTGGTAAGTAGTGACGAGAATGACGACACACTGACAAGTACCAGACTACGAATTGACACCTGGAACCTTAAGTCTTATGATTAATGATGGAGTCCGCCCCCGCCATGTTCATGTATGCTCATGCCCGCGCCTGCGAAAGAGGCTGCGTTATTAAGGAACCATCTATTATCTATGAGTAGCCTTGAGCATCGCGTAAACCTGGAACCGGCTTCGTCTACCCCCACTATGCCCATGCCTACGCAAACAAGCGGGACAACCCCCTACCTCCCAGACCCCTGGCAGAGGGCGCACGACTCTGTTCCCAATGTCTCGAATGAGGGTAACGGTAGTATAAAGCCCTACATGGGGCCACCCCTGTCCGAGCCTGAGAGCGAATCTGAGCCAGTACCCTCTCATTTGCGGCCTGTCCGCCCGCATATTGTCCATCTACTATGCTTCCTGCTTACTTTTATTGTTTACGTAGCGCTCATCCCAAAGTTCGTTCTATACAGCAGCCCTCCAACAGGCGACCAGCCCTTCTACTTGATGGATGTCATAAGTATGGTGCAGGATGGCGACCTCAACCTCAAGAACAACTACGACAACAGCGACTTCGATAAGTTCTATGGGTTAGCGCCCCACCCACCTAATTTCGTCGGCATGGGCGCGCCTTACCCACTGCCGAGACAGCTGGCTAACTCCACTGCTCGCCCGCTTACCGAAGAGTACGCTTTCCACTTGCCGGGCCTATCGGTATTGCTGGTCCCCGCCTGGATAGTAGGCTCCTGGTTCGACCTGTGGTGGCCGGGCACGGTGGTCTTTATGTGCTTTATCGGCGCGCTCGTGGCGCTCAACGTCCTGTTGCTGGCCCACCAGGTAAGTGGTCGCCTATGGATAGCGGTGGCTGTATGGCTGCCGATTGCTTTTAGCAACCCCATAATGACCTACTCCTACTTGATATTTACCGAGCTGACGGTGGGCCTATTCCTCATATATGCTTTGCGGCGGCTGGCTTTAGGCTGGGGAGCTAACAGCCGGCGGATGCTACTGCTGCTGGGGGTCACTATAGGTTACATACCGTGGCTGGCATGGCGGTGCGCCCCACTTGCCGCCATGTTGAGCGTCTACGCGGCAATCCAGTGGTGGCGCCACCGGCGGGCAGTCAGAGGTAGCGGTTGCAACACACAGATTCAAGCAGAAGCAGCAGTGAATGACGGTACGGCAGCGCAGACGGATGCGCCCAAGAAAAGAGCAAGGCCCAAAGGCAAAATCCTGGACCTGGCGCTGGTCCTCGCACCTGTGGTTATCTCGGTCTTGCTGATATTCGCCTACAACATGTTCCTGTTCGGTAAGCCGGTACCTGACAACAAAGTACCCGAGCTGGGTGATCAAAGTCCGTTTTACTTCCCGTGGGGTGGGGTTGACCAGCTTACTACATTCGCAAGCAATACGTTTGGGCTGCTGTTCGACAAACAGTTCGGCCTACTGGTTTACGCTCCGATTTACCTGCTTACCTTCGTAGGCATAATAACCATGTTCCAGTCGCGGTCGCCGGGTGGCCGGAAGCTGCTACTGAGTATGGCCCTGGTTGTATTACCGTATCTCGGCCTTATAATGGCTTTCCACTTCTGGACCGGCATTTGGGGGCCACCCGCCCGCTATCTCACAACGCTGGCTCCGCTGGCGGCGGCGCCCATCGCTATGTCTCTCGCGGCCCTAATGGGCAGTTGGTTCTACAAGATAATATATGGCCTTCTGGCTCTTCCCGGCTTTGGCTTTATGGCTATTATGATGCAAGACGCCAGGCGAATGTGGCCCGTGGGAGTACCGGTCTTTACCTGGCTCGCCGAAGCCCCAGAGTCACCCTTACGGCTAGACCTGCGGCCACTACTGCCCAACTTCTCACCGCCCGACGCACTGAACTTACCTGCTACTTCAGGTTGGCTCACTGCCCTGTCCTTAGCGGTGGTACTGCTCTCTTACTTCCTCATGACGCGTCAGAAAGCCAGGAGGGGTGAGCCGCGCACATCCAGGCTTCCGTATGCGGCCCACGGCGTAGCATGGTTAGTAGCGATGTCGGTGATAGGTTCAGGGTGGTTTGCCGCCAACCATAAGTTCCTGGAACCCAAGACCGTACTGGTGCAACAGAACCGCTGGCAATTGCCGACATCGGCTACCTTCGGCGAGCCGGGGGGTATTGCTTATATGGACGGCAAAGTATATATTACGGCTTTCGGGCCGCGCCGGGAGCCGGCAGGGGATTTCGGCCAGGGGGAGATGGGTGTGCTCGACCTGGGCACGGGCATCTACACGATTATACAGCCGGTTTCATCGGGACCCTCTGGGGTTGCGCTACCATGGGCACACCCCGGCGATGTGAAGGTCGGCCCGGGGTTGGCTTCAGGCCAACCTCTGCTGTACGTACTGAATAACGGGGAGAACGAGCAGGCTCTTTATGTAATGAAGCCGGACGGGGAGGTGGTGAACCAAGTACCCCTTGTCGGTAAGAGTAATATCGCCAGGGGGCTACACCTGGACCCCAGAGGCTACATATTCGTAGGTGACATGTTTGGAGGCAAGGTTATCCAATATGAGATGAGCGGAGGTACTGCTCTAAAGAACTATACCGGCATGGGTACAATCTTAAATAACCCAGCCGGGGTATTCGTTGATCAGGATGGCACTATTTACACCACCGAAACCTTTGAGTGGGTCCAACACCTGAGCGTTGATGGCGGCCTCCTACACAAGTACGATATTGGGTGCGTGCCCAAGTACATAGTACCTAACGGTGACTGGTTAGACGTGAGTTGCCACAAGGGGCTGGTCTCGATCAGGAAGGGCGATGGCAAAATCCAGCGAGCGCAAGTGTCCAACGACGCCCCACAGCTTCAGGCGCCGACCGGCCTGACCTACGCACCCGACGGGACACTTTATGTTCTGGACGGCAGCGTGCTAACCTCGTATACCATGCGGCGCTAAAGGCCAAAGGCTCTACGGGTTCAGCGTGTACTTGGATGGGGTCAGCAAGCCCGTAGGTATATCGCCAGGTAACTGACCAGGCGCTTGCCACTGGAGCCTGAAGGTAGACTGGACTTCGGCGTTACGATGCGCGTAAAATATCTCGATACTGTGCGGTCCCGTGGTCAAGGGGATGCTCACGGTTACACCTTCGGGCCGAACGCCCAACCCCAGGTTGAACATCGTCCGCCCGTCTATGATAAGCTTGCATACTCCATCCGTTATGCAGGTAAACTTATATTCCCCGTCCGCAGGCACGCGAAGAAAGCCTTTCCAACGCACAGAATAGGGTTCCGGCCCAACGACTGGACTATCGGCGACCAGAGCGGCGGGAGATCCACGCCGCAGCCATTCAGGAGGCCCTATCCAATCAGGTGAGCGATAATATGCAACCACCAACCCGACCGGCTGCTGACTGCGTAGCACGTGCCAATGGTCAACGCTAAAAGCTCTCTGGTTAGTCTTGGCTAACGCCCATTGGAGATACTGCCACTCTTCAAACTCAGCAAGCTCCACAGATGGCTGTCGAGCGTCCGCTGTTATGGGAAGGTGCACCCAGTCCCAATAGTGTCGGACGTTGTAGACGACCAACCCTGCGCATATCAACGCCGCTAGCGCAAGGCCAATGCGGCTAGGCTTGATAGACGGCGATTTGGTAACGACCGAAGAAGTGTATGCAGTCTGCGAGGGCAGACATGGGGGGCTACTCCTAGTAGGAAAAGATTCACCTTTCGACTGGCGCCCACTAATATACCCTAGAAATCTCAGTATCCAGTAGATGGAACATGCGACGAAATAATAAACTGAGGGTATCACTATCACCGCCCTAGCCGCGTTCGGGATATCTGTAGTGAGCACCTGGGTGATAGCCAGGCCCAACAACCACAATATCCACCAGAACAGGCTTTGCCTCAACATAAGCAAGCTGAGCAGCATGCCCGCCATGAATAATATGCGCGTAACAGGGTCTACAAACGACTCGCCCGGCGGATTGTATCTAACCAGAACACTCGGAGGCACATTCTCCAACCCGCACATCAGAATCCAGCCGTCAAACACCTTGCGCACTTGTTGGCGGTAGACTTCCTCCATCGTGATCAAGCCCTCATAAGGAAGTTGAACATTAGTGATTGAAACAGCCTGTGGGCGGTCCATGTAATTATTCCAGTATTTAAGTATAGCGTGCACCTGTGGAAGGAATACCGCAATCGCCACCAGCGCAAACAGGATAGCGCCCACGAAGGTTAAAGCAGGGCGTGGCGGCGCCTGGTGCCACATAGGTCGAACCAGCTCACCAGGCGCTGTCGGATCGTCAACCTCTTCACGAACATGCAGGATATGCGGATCGTCCGCACGAGCAGCACGGCGGCGACCCCAAAGCGCAAACAACCACTGAAGGCCAACATAAAGACAAATAGAGAGGACAAGCACTTTGCCTGCCGCATAACCATACAGGCATAACGAGGTGAATAGACCAGCAAGGGAATAGAGAAGTAGAGCGCGACGCCGGGACTCTGCCCGTAACGCTAACTCGATTAGCCAGAGAGCCATCAGACCGTTGGAGACCACGAAAGTGTTTACCCATGCAGTACGTGACAGGTTGAGGTACCACCAGCTCGACGCAAATAACAGAGTTGTAAACAGAGCAGTCCACCTACCGAATGATCCACGTAGCAAGAAGTAAAAGGGGATAACCGCGGGGATACTCATCACCACAGCCGACATGCGGATGCCGACGACTGTGTTAGTCAGGCCGAACAATTGCACAAAAGCCGTTTGTATGTAGTTATTCAACGCGGTCTGAGACCAATCAAAAGTGAACTCGAAGAACTTTGGACCAGTGCCCAATATGGTACGATAGATTACATTTAGATAATCGACCTCATCGGGCATCACATCTACGGGTACGCTGCCCAGTTCCCACAACCGTATGAAAACAGTTACTCCCAGGATGAGGGCCAACAGCCATAGATCAAGGAAACGTGATGACCGTGTATTAGTCGTCGCAGTCGTAGCAACCATAACTGGGAGAGTCGCCTCAGTCGGATCCTCAGGCAACCACGGTTTCATAGACGACTTCACGCGTGCGCACAATTTACGCCCCTCTAGTGGGGAGGGGCGTAAATCAGGATCCTCGCTATATATTGTTGTAGGGACCTGGGTGCTCAAGTGGGCTATCTGGTTTATGAAGTGGGACTGTTGGATAGTAACACTACACAAATTATACACCACAACCTTTCATCTGGTAGGAGATTGGACAATGAGCAAATGGCATCTAGATGTTTCTGCTAGCCACACCGTACTACGACTTTTGTTCAAATACCAAGCGTGATAAATTGGCTACTTCTTGACTTCCCTCTTACGAATTGTCATACTTATAAGCAGTCTGAAACCCAAGCGTCAGAACATAAAAACTAAGCACGAAGAGGTATTATGAACAAAGATTTTTACTCTTTATATTATAGGCTTGAGGATAAACATTGGTGGTTCGTCGGCAGGCGCCGCATATTCCTCAAAATGCTTGACAAGTATCTACCGGCAAATAGCGGTGAACAGGAGAGGCGTATTCTTGATGTGGGGTGCGGCACGGGTACTTTGCTGAAGTATCTGTCGCGGTACGGCTGCGCCCAGGGTGTAGACGTGGATGAACGCGCAATCGAGTTCTGCCACAAGCGTGGAGTACACCAAGTGCAGAAGGTGGACTCTTTCCCCCTACCCTTTGAGGATGACACTTTCGATCTGGTTACTATCCTTGATGTCCTGGAGCATATAGATGACGACGAGGGCACGTTGCGCGACCTGTACAGAATCACTCGACCGGGAGGTATGCTGATGCTTGCTGTCCCTGCCTATCGTTTCTTGTGGGGCCCCCAGGACGAAATCAGCAACCACAAACGCCGCTATATTGCTCCTGAGATTGGCGACCTTCTGAGACGAACGGGCTTTGAAGTAGAGAGGCTTTCGTACATCAATACTGTTCTATTCCCGGTTATCGCCGCAGTTCGTGTATTACGTCCGTACCTTCCGAAGACGTTTCAGGTGGAATCGGACTGCACTGTAACGAAGTTAGGCCCATTGAATCGTATGCTGGGCCGCCTCTTTGCCCTGGAAGCATTGGTGGTCAAAGACATGAACTTACCATTCGGTGTGTCGATACTGGGCCTGGCGTACAAACCACTTGACACACATCTTTAGGGATGCTTAGCCCACGCCTATGTTGAAGGCATAGGTTCCTACTACACAGCTTCAATAGGTTCTTCAGCGGCGGCAGGCAGACCACGGTCAGACACGAAACAAGCTTACAAGATGATGTACGCTCCGCCTTTGCTTATATTTATGCTCTCAATAGTATAGAATAAACCTACTCCTTATCCTCGTATTGCGCCTTTATGGAAGCCATAACTGTGGGATCCGCCAGCGTAGTGGTATCACCCAGCACGCGGCCTTCGGCTATGTAGCGCAGGAGGCGGCGCATGATCTTGGCCGAGCGTGTCTTGGGTAATTCTGAGGTGAAATAAATCCTGTCGGGCTTGGCTATGGGGCCGATCTTTTCGGCTACGTGGGTCCTTAGCTCTTCGACCAGTTCAGGCCCGGTCTGCACGCCCGACCTCGGTGTGACGAAAGCCACCACGCCCTGCCCTTTCACCTCGTGAGACACGCCGACCACGGCAGCTTCGGCAACTGAGGGGTGACTCACCAACGCGCTCTCAAGCTCCATCGTGCCGAGTCTATGCCCGGCCACGTTCAGCACGTCGTCCACCCGACCCATCAGCCAGAAGTAGCCGTCCTCATCCTGGTGCGAGCCGTCGCCCGTGAAATAAACGTCGTGGTTGTCGCCGAAGCGGCCCCAGTACTGCTCTTTGTACCGCTCGTCGTCGCCCCATATCGTGCGGAGCATCGAGGGCCAGGGTTGCGTTATCACTAATAGGCCGCCCGATACGCCCTTCTCGACTTGATTGCCCTTATCGTCCACAATCTGCGCGACGATGCCAGGGAAGGGCCGGGTTGCGCTGCCAGGCTTGGTCGCCACGAGTCCAGGCAGAGGGGTAATCATGATCGCGCCCGTTTCAGTCTGCCACCACGTATCGACCACTGGGCAGCGTTCTTTGCCGATGTTCTTGTGATACCATATCCACGCTTCGGGATTGATAGGCTCTCCTACACTACCCAGCAGGCGCAGTGACGACAGGTCACAACCGTCCGGGTACTCGCTTCCCCAGCGCATGAAAGTACGTATGGCGGTGGGCGCGGTGTAAAGGATAGTCACCTTGTACTTCTCGATGATGCGCCACCAGCGGTCTTTGTCCGGGTGGTCGGGCGTGCCTTCGTACATAACGGCGGTCGCGCCGTTTGAGAGTGGGCCGTACACCAGGTACGAGTGCCCTGTGACCCACCCCACGTCGGCGGTACACCAGTAAATATCGTCTTCCTTCAGGTCGAATACCCAGTTCGTGGTGAGGGTAGTGCCGACCATGTAGCCGCCTGTTGTGTGCAACACGCCTTTGGGCTTGCCTGTGGTGCCCGAAGTGTAAAGTATAAAAAGAGGGTGCTCAGCCCCCACCGGCTCAGGCTCGACTACCACGTCCGCGCCGACCCATGATAGCTCCTCATGCCACCAGACGTCGCGCCCCTCCTGCATCTGTAGACCCTCTATACCGTCGCCAACGCGCCTCACCACCAGCACCTTCTCTACCGGCAAACCGGGCGCATCGAGGGCGGCGTCTGTGTTTGCCTTAAGTGGGACTATGCTGCCGCGGCGGTAGCCCCCGTCAGCCGTAATGACCAATTTAGCATCGGCATCAATAATGCGGTCGCGCAGGCTCTCAGGCGAGAACCCACCGAACACCACCGTGTGGGGCGCGCCGATTCGAGCGCAGGCGAGCATGGCAATGGCCGCTTCGGGTATCATCGGCATGTAGATAGCCACCCGGTCGCCGGTATCAACGCCCAGGTTGTGCAGCATTTGCGCTGTGCGGTTCACCTCCTGGTAAAGCTCGGCGTAGGTGAGCGTACGCTCGTCGCCCGGCTCGCCCTCCCAGATGAGGGCAGGTTTATCGCCTCGTGTCTTCAGGTGGCGGTCAACGCAATTGTAACAGGCGTTAAGCTCTCCGTCCTCGAACCACTTTGCGAAGGGCGGCTCCCAGGTTAGCGTCTTGATAGGCTCTTTGAACCATTCAACCACGCCCGCACGCTGTCGCCAGAACATCACGGGATCTTGCGCGGCCTGCTCATATACATTTGGGTCGGAAACATTCGCCTGGGCCGTAAATTCGGGAGAAGGAGGGTACTTGCGCTCCTCCAGTAATAGTGTCTCAATAGTGCCGCTTTCTTTCTCGGGTGAATGCATATCAAGCTCCTGAATATAAGGGAATAGTGCAGGCATTATACAGTGACCAGTGACCAGTGACCAGTGACCAGTAGTCGGTAGTCAGTTGAGTTGTTACTGCTTACTGGGCAGGAGAGCCGTTATCTGCTAGAATAATCACGCCCATGCCCGGCAAATACTTCCCATACGAAAGGGTTCCTTCTTGATTATGCGTTTTCGAGGCTTTACTGCCTACTGCCTTTTGCTTACTGCCTTCTGCCTACTGCTTGCTGCGTGTGATGTGGGTAATGTTGCCCAACCTACGCCCATCGAGCTGACCGCCACAGCAGCGCCCACCAACAGACCGGAGCCGCCTACCAGTACCCCCAGGCCACCCGAAACGCCAACCGCTACAGCTATCCCCCTATCAGAGCGTGGCTACGTGCCGGTCCTCAGCTACCACCACATCCGCGACTGGATAAAGAGCGATACAACCGAGGACCGCGCATATATCTTCCCGGTGGACGATTTCGAGGCGCATCTTCAGTACCTGAAAGAGAAGGGCTACACAGGTGTTACCTCCGGGCAGGTGTATGAGTATTACGCAAATGGAAAGCCATTGCCCGAAAAGCCGGTCATGCTCAGCTTCGACGACAATGACGTCAACCAATATACCAATGCCGTGCCCCTCCTCAAGAAGTACGGCTTCAACGCTACCTTCTTCATCATGACGGTCACTATAGACCAGGAGAATTACATGACCGCCGAACAGTTGAAGGAGCTTGACCAGGACGGCTTCGACATCCAGCCCCACACCTGGGACCACCACATGGTCACTCAATATGAGACCGAAGACGACTGGGAACTTCAGATAGCGGGACCGAAGAAGACCCTTGAAGAGCTACT
>JBDSDS010000115.1:0-12586 GCA_039920445.1 Chloroflexia bacterium | reverse complement strand
GGGGAACCTCCATCAATAGCGCCTTGAAGGCACGTAGAGTAGTCGAGACGCGCTTATACGGATTTAGGTGGCCGACCGATGTAACCAGGAAAAGGTCGGGGTCGATGCCGAGGCGAGCACGTGCTTGATCTTTGGGGATGAGAGGCGGAAGAGGCACGCCCATAGGCACTACCGCAAGAGGCACATCTGGCAGTACCTGCCTGACCAGTCCCTCCATGTAGCGGCTGTGGACGATAATCCCCTTCGCTTTATGTACGACCTCGTCGCTCAAAGGGTACTCGAACAAGGCTTCAGGGAATTGGCCGAGTAGCACACGCCGAGCTGCCTCTCGACCCTCTGCGCCATGCCGTTGCTCCATGATGCTGATATATTCCTTGCGCTTGCCGCCGTTCAGCGTCATCCAAACCCGTAGATGGTGCAGCACAAACTCGTGCATCACCACTACACCTGGCGAGCGCATCAGTTCGTTGTATATATAGGCATGGGCCGCCGAATTGCCCATCTGATAGACGGTCGCATCGTATTGGTCAGAAAGGCGTCGGAAGTCGCTGGCGGGCAAGACTTTGAATTGCTCGGTCACTTCCCGGTTCGTCGGTTTATTGCCTTTGTCGATGAAGATGTCTATCTGGAGCGGATGACCACCCGCCTTCGCGCCGCCGAGGGTGACAAGAAGCTCCTCACTGTAGTCCGATATGCCTGATTGGACAGGGTTTAGTGGGGTGAAGAAGGCAATTTTCATAAGTGTGCTAAACGGTAGCGGGGTCGGGCAATGTTATCTTGTCGGCCTGGGGATCAAGCACGATGCGACCGCCATTGGGAAGCGTTATCTGGGGGTAAGTGTGGCCGAAGTCCAGTTCCATCACTATAGGCAAATCTGGCCGCCCAAACTCATCGGCAACGATGCGGCGCACAATTTCGGGTAGGGCTGCCCGCTGCTCAGGTGTGTAGGCATCAGGGCGACCGACTACCATGCCTGCGATACGGTCGAATATCCCAAGCATACCGTAGTTGCGTAGAATGTAGCCAACAGTTGCGGGCGGCATCCCATCCTCAGAAGTCTCCCAGTAGAATACCGCGCCATCCCATATCTCGAGGCCGGGCCACCATTGCGTGCCCTTCATCATCTCCAACACATCGAGGCAGCCGCCTACCAGATGTCCTTCCACACGATCTGTCCCCTGGAGCCACTTGCGGCCTTCGTTCGGCTGCATGGCGCGACGTTGATCGGCGCGGCTCAAGTCTTCCCACCTCACCATCTCGCAAGTCCATTCAGGTGAAGGCTCGATCTCTCCTGGGGGCTTCGGGGACATTATGGTACGTCGCAGCCACTCCTCTGTGTATGGGAACATGCCACCGTTTTCAGCGATGCCGGCCATCACGGAGGGGCCGTAGAAGGTTTGCAGGCCGGAGAGGAGCGCAAGCACGTGGAGGGTGGTAGTGTCCGAAAAGCCCATAAATACTTTGGGGTTGCCCTCCATTAGCTTTGTGTCTATGTAAGGCAAAATACGTACCGAGTCATCGCCCCCGATGGAGGTGATTATCCCGTCGATGGAGGGGTCGGCAAAGGCAGCATTGAGATCGTCTGCGCGGGCTTTGGGGTTGCGCCATACCCAGTCTGCATCTGCCCTGGTGTGGGGCATCTCGGCCACCTCGAAGCCGAACCGCTCTCGAAGTTCACGCACTCCCATCTCGTACCGTGTGGGTACAGTGCCCGGTCCGCCCCACGACGGCGAAACGATAGCCACCCGGCTCCCCGGCGACAATGGGCGTGGTTTTTTCAGGGTCAGCCCAGCCAATTACTACCTCCTCTGATTTAGCCTGGTGCTTATCTCAAACCTGACACGATAGAGCAATTCAAAAGAAGTTCCAAACCGCCTCTAAATCTTTATCTTCTGCTCACACCCGTTCATGGCTTACTTCGAGAGTATAAGGGCGATGCTGCACAGCTATCTGGAACTCATGGAGAGCCTCTACCTGGCTGAAAAACTGTTGCAGAGGAGTACATTCTTCTGCCCACAGATTGGTCTCTATACGTCTGAGTTGCGGAGTGGGTGAAGCCTTTAGCTCACAATGAACATGCTCCGTATGGTCGTATTCTCCATCGGAGTCAGAGAACCAGTACTGCCTTACGAAGTCCAGGTAAAATAGATCCTCGCCCTCGTCAGTGAATTTAAACATGCCACACTGGAAAAGCACACCTTCGGTTACTCCAGGATCAGAAATAGGTTCCTGGGCGAACTTCTTAAATACCTCCCAAGCTAGCAGTGGGTCAGGGTCGGAGTAATCCAGCCCATTCTCGGCGAGCATTTCCCCCAATATATGTTCACTATCACGCGTATCCAACTGTTATACCTCTGCATTCAAGATGTCATGTAGTGTTGATTACGCCGCCCTACGATAAGAAAGTTCACACAGATAGTAGCACAGCCCAAATGCAGTATCAAACCACCTGTGTTAACGAATAGTCAGCCGTCTGGATGCAAATACTACTTGCCTGATGCAGCGTGAAGGAGCGTATCCACAACATGGTCCCAGGTTATATCCTTGACACTTTGATGGCCCACGCTTCCCAGGCGTTGAGCCTCATCAGCGTCGCTCAAGAGCCGCGTAATAGAGCGGGAGATTGCTTGAGGATCAGGGGACGTGACCAGACCTGTGACGCCATCTTCCACAAACTCCAGTACGCCTCCCGAATCGTCAGTGGTTATTACGGGCCGCGCTGCCTGGAGAGATTCTACCGCCCCGTAGCCGTAGTCCTCATCGACCGGAGCATAGTAGACAGCACGTGCGCCTGAATACAACCGTGAAGCCTCGTCATCGGATATGAACCCCGCAAACTCCACGCGAGCAGACAATCCAAGCTTTGATGCATGATGCTTCAGGGCGTCTGCGTCCGGCCCGGCGCCTGCTATCACGGAGCGTGCGCCGGGGGCGAGAGCAAGCGCATCGAGCAGCAGATTCACGCGCTTGGCGGCATCCAGACGACTGATCGAGAGGATGTAATCGCCGTAAGGACCAGGCTTGAGCGAGAGACCAGTACGGACCGGGGGGTAAAGTATCTCCCCTTCAAGGCCGTTGAAGCGGCGCAGGCGACTCGCCACGTTGCGCGAGATGGTAAATATCTTACGGCTCTCCGAAAGTGCGCGACGGTCCATATCGACAAGGAGGCGACGGGCCTGCACATCCTCCGGAGAATTGGTGAAGTCAGATAGCGGGGTGCCGAACCAATCATATGCTTGCCGGAACTGGTGAACCAGCCAGGTGACTTTGCAGGGGTGTTTCACCACGTAAGAGGGCCACTTGGTGCATATCGCCATATCTATTGACTGTCCGTCCGTTTCAGTTATGTCAAGCATGCGCCAGGCAAGGGCGCTGGAGAATAGCTGCGGGCGGGGATACCACTTGTACGGCAGGGCTATCACAGCCACCTTGTGGCCCCTCGCCATAAGCGCATCGCGCAGCCCCTCGACGAGCACTTCGTTTCCCCCGTGTATGAACGGCACCTGGGCGGTACAGATGGCTATGCGCATATGGGTAATTTTGAATTATGAGTTTTGAGTTTTGAATTAGAAAGTACTGTAGTCACTGATCGATAATCACGTTTCACGCATCACGTTTCACGTCTTCCGCCTCCAACCGCTCTACCCTTTCCTCAAGGAGTTGCCATTCGCGGGTCATGCGCTCCTGGTAGGCGGTGATCTCGACTATTGCGCGGGCGACAGACGAGTTGAAGCGATTCTGTTGCTCGACAATCGGGTTGATATACCAGCGCAGGAGTATACGTACGAGGCGCTTGGTATACGCGCCCATCCTGCCAACCATGGGTAAGTCCCAGGTAACAGGCAGGTGGGCCGATACGAACCAGGTATCATTCACTGCGTCGGCGCTTTTTCTTAGCGCGTCCAGGTTGAGAGCGTGCGGATCGTCTGCCTTCGTATAGGTGAAGCGGGCGCGTCTTTCTTTCACCTGCTCACGAAGCTCGGAGAGGATGGAGGCCGTACTCATTTTGGATTTTGGATCTTGGATTTTGGATTGCTCGTTCATATTCGATGTTACTCTGAGCTTCGTGTTTATCTCAAGTTGCTGGACATTACAATTTGCTATTAGCGACGACCAAACCAGGAATAACTTTGCGATGAATGTAATGAACTATTGCTACCTTTGCGCCTTTGCGTTTCAGCCGTAATTCGTAATTCGTAATTCCTACTCAAGCTCCTCGTTTTCTTCTTCCGGCGTCTGGGAGGCGCTATTGCTGTGGGAAATCATGCCGGCAATGAGCAGCGACTGTAGGGCGACCTGTGCTTGAAGTTCGGCGAGCTGGTCAGACATCTCTCTCAGGGTGCGGGCTACTGAGGCATTATGATCTACTTGCTGTTGCAAGATCGGCTGGACGTACCATCGAGTAGAAAGGTTGTTGACACGCGAGCGCAACCGGGCGACGAGAGGACCAATCAGCGGGGCCGACGAGGAAAAAGGTCTCTCGCGCACCCTCCAACTGCCCATCACTTCACCTACATGCTCATGTAAGTTGTCCCACTTGCGCCCTATAGACGGTTCGACGGATTCGTTTTCGGTGGCGAGCCTATTATCGAGCAGGAAAAGCGATGCCTTGCGGTCTTCCTCGGGCATAACGCCAGACAGCCGTTTTGCCTCCGCCGGAAGGAAATCTAGCATCACCTGCTCCGGCGAATAATGCTTGATGATATAGCGCAGCCTGTTGGCGTGATAATAGCTGTAATAAAGTCCGGTTGTGTGGTCGAGGGTAACCGACTCCTTATGATAAGCTATCGCCCGAGGTTGGTAAAGGACTCGTAGCCCTAGCTTCTCTGCCCGGCGACATAAGTCAACGTCTTCGTAAAAGACAGGAAAGAACGCCTCGTCGAAGAACCGCAGGGCACGGCCCACTTCTCGCCTCATGGCGAGCGCGGCTCCGGTTACGAACTGCACGGTCTTTGGCTGGTTATACTGTCCGATATCAGGCTCACCTCGTCCTATATGCTCAGTGGTGGCGAGAGGGTAGTGGACCACGCCGCCCGCGTGCTGGATCGTCTTACCGTCGGGGTAGAGTATCTTGCTGCCGACGATGCCTATGTGCTCGTCAGAGAGGAGCGTTTCTACTATTATGGACATCCAGTCGGGGTCGAGCTTTACGTCCGGGTTGACGGTAGCAACTATGTCACCTGCCGCCATGTAAAGGCCGACGCTCGCCCCGCCCGCGAAGCCCTTGTTCTCCTGAAGCTCCACAAGCTCCACATCCGGGAATCGCCGCCGCACAAGGTCTACGCTGCCATCGGTGGAGCCGTTATCGACTACGATGATCTCAACCTGCGGATAATCAAGTTCGAGTATAGACAGAAGGCACGACTCGATATAGGCCGCGGTGTTATAGCTCACCACTACTACCGAGGTGGAGTAAAGCCTGGAGGTGGGTTGGGTGTCTTGCATTTCCTGCATAATATGCGACATTATACAACGAGTTGTGGGTTGTTAGTGTTGAAAGTTCAAGGTTCAAGGTTCAAGCGCCCGAAGGGTACCCGAAGTTAGAACGCCTATAACCTTGAACCTTGAACCGCTATTGTTAGAGAGTAGACAGGACTTCAGCACAGGCAATGGCAGGCTCCCAGCCGTAACCGTGGTCTTCTATACTCCACCAGGCGGATAACACTGCCTGGGCCATCCCCCAGCCACGTAGACGCTCTCTGTCTAAACCCAACTCCTCAGCCAGTTGGTCCAGTCGGCGGGCGAGGATAAAACCTCCGTTCGATGGAGTAAGGGGTTCAGGCAACCGGTTACGTAAGAGTGCGCCGACTTCGTAAGCAGGCTCACCGACAAGACCTTTTGGATCGAGCGCGAGCCAGGGCATGCGCTCGGCCCGCACTATATTATCGTGGTGCAGGTCGCCATGAAGAAGTGTCTGTTCAGTCATGGAGCCGATAAGGTCGGTGAATAGGTCTTCGGCCTCTTCGACCAGGGCGGCGGGCAAAGGTCCTGTGGTCCCGCCGAATTGTTCCCTTAGCCTCCCCAGGCCGGAAGCCCACTTTGCGACCGTGGGGAAATTGTGTTCGGCTGGAGCGGGCCTCCACAACTGGCGCATCACTCTTGCGGCGCTGGATGTTGCTTCTTCGTCATCCGTGAGGCTGGATAGCGGCGTTCCCGGCTTCAGGTATTCCAGCAGCATAGCACCCTGTTGACCGGCAGCCTCCAGCAGTTGTACGATACCGTGGCCGTCGTAAAGGCGCAACGCCCCCACCTCAGATAAGAACTCGCGGCTAGGAAAACCGACCTTGAGTACTACGTCTGTGCCATCTGCGCGCACTGCGGGGGCGACGTAGTTATAGGTTAGAGGCGTGAACGGGGGCATGACGGTCAGCGACCATTGTCGTTCGAGGCGGGCGACAAGGTCAGGCAACCGGTGCAGCCATTCGGCGCCCTCTTCGCCGTAAACTTCTACCATCGTACGGACGAAATTATCAGGAATCACATTCAACCTCTAACCCCAAAACCTCTGCATTCTTTGCTTCCTCTGCGCCTTTGCGTTTCAAAACAACAACTAACTTGGTGCACTTTGCGTTCTTGGCGTCTTGGTGGTTCCGTGAACAGGAGCGCCCCTATGAACTGACATCCCGATATATCTCTGCTATTCGCGCTATCTTGTGGTCCCAGGTATGCTCGGCGAGAACCTTGCGACGGCCCGCATTGCCCATTTCGCTTGCCAATTCAGGGCGCTGGAGAAGCATCTGAATGCGGGTGGCGAGGGCAGGCACATCACCGAAATCTACCAGATAGCCGTCGATGCCGTCGGTTATCACTTCGGGCACCGCGCCCGCACGTGCGCCTATGACCGGGAGGCCATTGAGCCATGCCTCTAAATAAACGATGCCGAACGACTCGGTGCGCGAAGGCATACAGAAGACCTGTGCCGCCGCCTGCAAGTCGCGCTTGTCCTCATCGGAGATGAACCCCAGCCAACGGCACTTCTCTTTCACCTCATCGGGCAGCCCTTCATAGTATCTTTTGAACTTATCGAGCATGGTAGAGCCTGCCATCACGAAGGTGGCCTCACAGCCTCGCGCCCATACCCGCTGCATCGCTTCTATGGTGTGGGCCGTGCCTTTGTCGTGCGCCGCCGCCCCGATATAAAAGACGATGGGCCCCTTGACACCATACTTGTTACGGAACCGCTCTCCGTTGCCGCCTACTACCTCATAAGGGTTGACGCCGACGCCGACACGCTCCAATTTCTTCGACGGTACGCCCAAGCTCTCAAGGTAGTCACGCTCCATCCTCGTTTGCACAATCACCCGACTTGCGCGGCGTTCCAGGTCGAGGTGGTGACGCATGGTATAATAGCGACTCACGGTGCGCTCACCCGGCTCGCCCAGGTGTGTGAAGGGCGTGATGATGTGGGGTATACCCACCCGTTCAGCGTAGTCGGCGGCTGATGATATGAGCGATTCGAGGGAGATATTGGTCGAATGGACAAGATCGAACGTACCTGGGCGCAACGAGGCAAGCGCGCGCCTCATACCAGGCACCCACGGGCTGATACGTGACATCTTGTACAGGAGAGAAGTGGACCGAGGCGCCAGATCGCTCAACTCGGACATGGCACGCCGCCAGGCTCGATAATAGATGGGTGGGAAAGGCAGGTGCTTCACCGGGAAGCGGCGCACCAGCACGCCTCCATGCGTATCACGAGGCGAAGAAACGCGACGTGCCTTTTTGGTCCAGAAGTAGTCGAGGTCCCAGGCGTCCGTAGTCCAAACCTCGACCTTGTGCCCCGCACGAGCCAGCCGCTCCGATAGCTCCTGGAAATAAAGCTCGGACCCCCCTATGTAGGGGTGGTACCTCTGGATTACGTGCAGGATACGCATCGCTGAATTATGAGTTTTGAATTATGAGTTTTGAATTAGTTAGAAGGAATATCAATTCATAATTCAAAACTCATAATTCAAAATTCTCATGGCACGGGTGGGGTGTCGGTCCAGATGCCTGTGTATTTGAGTTTGGTGAAGATGGCGGCGCGGATGTCTTTGAGAGGTCTGTTTTTGGCGAGGCCATCGACGGTCATCTGGGCGGCTTCCTGGCAGAGGCCGCATGTTACACTGTGATCAGTAAATGTCACTTCACTACCTGCGACGGGAGGCGCTTTCACAAAGCATTCAGCCAGGCTCTTGTGAGCCGTAGTGTAGGCCGCGCAACCACAATAGCAGGGGATATGGCTGTAGGCGTCATAGTGGTCGACCGCGCCCTGATAGAGGGCTGCTGTCGTATCGCGAGATGGACCGGCGGCCATTTTCATCACGAAATCGGGCACAGCGCCTGCGGGCTTCGTCTCGACGACCTCTTTAGGGTCAGGTATAGGCTTGGTGGAGCCGGTAGGCTTGCCTTCCGGTATATCGGCATAGGGCGCGCGGGTTGTGCCATCGGGGTTGCTATCGCAGGCTACGACCATCGCTACCAACAAAGGTAGCAACAGCATGGCAAGCACTTTGACGGTGCGTGGCGTGCCCCCACCTGGAGAATTAGTTTCTTTCAATGCTGGATTCCTGTTCTTTGGGATCAATATGCGAGTATGGCGTGCTCGTGATGCACACAGGTCTATTGTCCCATATTTCGGGGTGTGTTAGCAAGAGGCGAGGAGATCGAGGGAGTGGCGAACAAGGCAGATGTAGGGGCGGACCCATGGGTCAATAGTGATAGGTTAAGGAGAAATCAGGCTTGTCAAGGGTAAAGTTGCATCAATATTTAGGCAATTTGCGACCTTGTGGCAAGGGTGATCCAGCTTGGACCCATACTTCGAGGTCGTCGGATGCCATGTAAGGGTGCATCCCCTACCTTACCTCCACCCAGAGGATCATTTCTCACAGGAATCCGGTCCAAAAACTGAGCCAAACCTGCCCTTGACAAACATCAAATTACCTTAGCCTATCACCTATACTCTATGTGTCCGCCCCTACGGCTTTGAAATATGCTCTTAGTTCTCTGGCGAAGGGAGATGTTGAACGCCCCATGAGTACACATCGATCCGCAAAGGTAGTTGGTCTGCTCGTCTTCGCCATTGTTGTTGGAGGCTGCGGTACAATCGAAAGGGGCGGGCAGTCGTCTGGACCATCCGTTTCCGTCGGTACAAGGCCAACATCGAATGGCCCAGTACCGACCAGGACGGCGCGGCCAGAGACACCGCCCCGGTAGCATCCGTATCGACGGTAACAGCGCGGCCAACGACGATACAGACGACAGCAACCACACCAATAACGACACCCAGCGCGTCTTACAAGCGGGAGGAGATCGTTTACTTCCTTGAGGTTGCTCTGGGAACAGAGTTTGGAGATTCGGAGCAGACTATCAAGAAGTGGGCAGACGATATAAGAATCGACGTGTTAGGAACGCCGACCGAGGAAGACTTGCAGACATTGGAGGATGTGGTTAGGGAAATAAATAGCCTAATCGATGGGGTAAAGATGGAGGTTGTCGAGCAGAATCCGAATGTAGAATTGCACTTCGCGGCGGAAGATGATTTCGGGTCAATCGAGCCGAACTACGTACCGGTGAACTATGGATTCTTCTGGTCAAACTGGAATGGGAATGATGAGCTTTACAAGTCGAGGATACTGATTTCTACAGACGAGATTACCCAGGCTGAACGCTCGCACCTGATCCGCGAGGAAGTCACGCAGGTCCTCGGCCTCATGAACGACAGCGATAGATATGAGGAGAGTATCTTCTTCGAGGATTGGACCGAGACGAGCAGTTATGCAGAGATAGACAAGAGTGTGATTGAGATGTTGTACCGAGAAGATATCCAGCCCGGCATGACAGCTAAGGAAGTGGTTGAGGTTCTGGAGAAATCGAGGTGATTAAAATTTGTGCTAGCACCACGGGAACCCTCTTTATATTGTCATACTTGTAGGCTCACCACTGAGTTTCTAGGCACTCCATAGGCTATTAGCAAGAATAACATAGTGCGAATCTGCTGAACTACATCCCCAAAGATGGTATCATAGCGCGAAGACAAATTCGGGGGTGGAAAAGTGGCCGAGAGGATGGCTGGCCTGCTGGTGATGGCGGGTGGGACGGTGGTGCGCGGCGAGGGATTCGGGGCGCGGGGCGTAGTCACAGGGGAGCTTGTCTTCCAGACAGGCGTTGTAGGCTACCAGGAGGCGCTGACCGACCCATCCTACGGCGGGCAGATGCTCATCTTCACCTACCCCCTCGTCGGCAACTATGGCGCAGGCCCACTCGCCAACCAGAGCGCCCGCATCCATGTGAGGGGCGCTATCATGCGCTATATGATGGAGAGCGGCGGGCACAGAGGGGCGGTATCTGACCTCGACAGCATGCTGCGCGAGCAGGGAGTACCCGCGCTTGCAGGGGTGGATACTCGCTACCTCACTCGGAGAGTAAGAGAGCAGGGTGTAGTGCCTGCTGCCCTGGCTGTCGCGCCTGAAGCGGAGTTACCCTCTGTGGAGGAATTGCTTGCCCTCGCGGAAAAGCTCGATTACGACTCGATTGACTTCGTGGCGGAATGCTCCACCCCTGATCTTATCTGGCACCCTCCCGCGACACCTGGCGGAGCGCGGATAGCCCTAATCGACTACGGAGCGAAGTCCGCGATGGTGGTACGCCTGCAAGAGTTGGGCGCGGGCGTGTGGGTTGTGCCTGCTCGCCTGGGGGCGGAAGAGATACTCGCCCTGCAACCCGACGGTATCCTGCTTTCCAATGGGCCGGGCGATCCATCGCGCCTTGACTACGCGGTGAAGACGGTGCGCGGGCTGGTCGAGCATGGGGGGAAGGCGGTATTTGGCATCTGCCTGGGACACCAGCTGCTGGGGCTGGCGGCGGGCGCGCATACCTCCAAGATGAAGTTTGGGCACAGAGGCGTGAACCAGCCTGTGCTAGACACGACCACGGGGCGCGTGTCTGTGACCACCCAGAACCACGGCTATATGGTCGATCCCGGCTCTGTACCTGCTGATTATCGCGTGACGCACACCAACCTCAATGATGGCAGCATGGAGGGGATCGCCCACAAAGAAAGGCCAGTGTGGGGAGTGCAATGGCACCCGGAGGCGCACCCCGGCCCCACCGATACGCAAGGCATGATAGATCGCTTTGTTGAGGTAGTAGAAGCACAAAAGACCGATGCCTAAAGACCCCTCCATCCGCAAGGTGCTCATTATCGGATCGGGTCCTATAGTGATAGGGCAAGCCGCCGAGTTCGATTATGCAGGCACCCAGGCCTGCCTCGCCTGCCGGGAAGAGGGCGTGCAGGTTGTATTGGTCAATTCCAACCCCGCGACTATACAGACTGACCCCGACATGGCTGATGCAGTTTATATCGAACCGCTTACTCCTGAGAGTGTGGCGGAGATAATCAGGAAGGAAAGGCCGGACGGACTAATCGCCACGATGGGCGGGCAGACCGGGCTGAACCTGGCTCTTGAATTAGAGCGGATGGGCGTACTGGAAGAGTGCGGCGTGCGTGTGCTGGGTACGCCTACTTACAGTGTACGGCTGGCTGAGGACAGGCAGGTGTTCGCCGACCTGATGGTGTCGGTTGGGCAGCCCGTATTGGAACACAGGTCGGCTGCCGATTTGTGGGATGCGACAGAGTTTGCGGATAAAAACGGCTATCCCCTCGTGGTGCGGGCGGCATTCTGCCTGGGCGGTACGGGTTCGGGCTATGCCTCGAACTACGATGACCTGGAATCACTAGTGCTCAACGGCGTAGAGTTAAGCCCGGTCGGGACGGTGCTTATCGAGCGAAGCGTCAAGGGGTGGGCCGAGGTTGAGTATGAGGTACTGCGCGACGCGCAAGACAACGCAATTATCATCTGCAACATGGAGAACATGGACCCGATGGGTATCCATACGGGCGAGTCGATTGTGGCCGCCCCCAGCCAGACTTTGTCGGATGAAGATTACCAGCGTTTGAGGACGGCATCACTCCAGATAGTGAGGGCGCTTGGAGTGCAGGGCGGGTGTAACTGCCAGTTCGCACTCAACCAGGTGACGGGGGAGTTCGTGATTATCGAGGTGAACCCGCGTTTGTCGAGGTCGTCGGCGCTGGCGTCGAAGGCAACGGGCTACCCGATAGCAAGGGTGGCGGCGAAGATCGCGCTTGGGTATACCCTGCCTGAGTTGCGTAACGACATCACAGGCGCGAGTGCGTGTGCGGAGCCTGCGCTCGATTACGTGGTGGTGAAGATGCCACGGTGGCCGTTCGACAAGTTCCGAGGCGTCGACAAGCGTATCGGCATGACGATGAAGAGCACGGGCGAGGTGATGGCGATAGGGAGGTCGTTCGAGCAGGCGCTGTTGAAGGCGTTACGCAGCCTCGACACCCGATCATCCTGGCTTGAAGTAAGCGATGCCTGGACGCAAGAGGCCATAGCGGAATGTCTTGCCAATCCTACCCACGAGCGCCCCGCCGCCATCTACAATGCCCTTACGCAAGGTTGGTGCATGGAGAAGATCAGCAGGCTTTCTGGTATCCACCCCTGGTTTATTGCTCGGTTCAAGTCTATATATGAAATGGAGCAGCGGTGCCGGGAAGGGCTTACGGACGACCTGCTCAGGGAAG
>JBDSDS010000114.1:0-4478 GCA_039920445.1 Chloroflexia bacterium | reverse complement strand
ACAGGACTTCCCCGGCCAATGTATTCACCCGGCTGCTGAATATGCGCTCGGCGGGGTTGCGGTCGCGTGTGGCTATCGGGAACGTCTTATCTTCCACGGTAAGGGTCATCTCCGGGGCGACAGGCAGAGATACCTGCACCTCCACCGAGGCTACACCTGCCACCGCCTTCAGACTTTCGAGAGCGGCACTGTTCAAGGGCGTGGTGGGCCGTCTCCTCGCTGACGGGTTGAACGACCCGGAAGGTGGCGACTCGAAGTCGGGGCTGACGATCACGGTCTCCAGCCCGAACTCCTTGATAATGTCTGTAACTTGCTTCTGAATGCCGACGCCCAGCGACACCATCGTCACAATCGTCAATATGCCGACGAACACCCCAATAGAAGTAAGCACAGTGCGCACTTTGCGTCTGCCCAGATTCTGGGTTGCCATCAGGACAATGTCACTTAATCTCATGGTTTGGTTCTTTCTTTTTAACCACCAAGACGCCAAGAACGCCAAGAGCACCAAGTTAGATATTGTGGTAGCCTATATTCTAACACTTACAGAACAATATAAGACGTGGGTGCTCTCTACACTTTAGCGGTAGCCAGCAAACCATAAAACCTTGGTGCTCTTGGCGTTCTTGGTGTCTTGGTGGTTCCGTTCTCAGTGTCAGGTTAGTGACTATGTTTCTATCGAGGCGATCTTGCCATCGCTTAGGCGCACTATTTTGTCAGCGTAGGCCGCAACCGTCATGTCGTGGGTAACAAGGATTAGGGTGAGGCCACCCCTATTTAGCTCTTTGAGGAGGGTCATTACGCCTGTGCCGGTGGCGCTGTCGAGGTTGCCGGTCGGCTCATCGGCCAGGAGGATAGACGGCTCGTTCGCCAGCGAGCGGGCGATTGCCACACGCTGCTGCTCGCCGCCGGAAAGCTGAGAGGGGCGGTGGCTCGTTCGCGCACCCAACCCGACCTTCTCTAGTAATGCCCCGGCCCGCGCTCGGCGTTCCTTTGGAGACAGGCCGCTTATCATCAGCGGCACTTCGACGTTCTCAAGCGCCGTTCTGTAGGGCAGCAGGTTGAAGCTCTGGAAGACGAAGCCCACGCGGCGCTTTCTGTGCTCCACCATCCTCTTGGCGGAAGCACGAGCGATATTCTCTCCATCCACCCATATCTCACCTGAGCTTGGTCTGTCCAGCCCACCGAGCAGATTGAGCAAGGTCGATTTGCCCGACCCAGAAGGTCCGACCAAAGCAACGGCCTCACCCGCCTCAATCACAAGGTCAATCCCATCTACCGCCGAAACAAACGTAGGCCCCATCCGGTACTGCCGGGTGAGACCTACCAGGTTGATTTTGGGTTTTGGGTTTTGGGTTTTGGATTGGGTCAGTGTAGGGGTATCAAGCATCGCTTTTTACGGATATGTGCTACTTGAGACCTTCCGCCAGTTTTATCGTCTCCTCAAGGCTCAGTTTTCCTCGAATGGTGATGCTCAAGCCACTCTTATCCCGCCACATCATCGAGGTCCACTCTGCGCCTTCGGGTGAGAATACTGTTGCCTCAACACCGCGGACAGTGATTTTCTGCATAGCACTGGCACTGTCATTTCGACCGCTGAAGCGATCACCTAATTGCTTATCGAAACCACCATAAAAGTTTTCGGTTATGGAAAAGTCTATACTCGGAGAGGAATAGGTCAGTACAAGTGGGGCTCCGGTATTCGGTATGGACGATGGAGATAGTACGTTATTAATGCTCGGCATGCTCTTTACATCAATCAGTGTGGCGTTGCCGGGCAGATATGTAGGTTCGAGCAGCTTCCAGCCCTCTTTAGCAGCAATATCACGCGCTTCGGTGATGGTCATGGACCCGGGCCCAGGCCCCGACTGATTGTGCTTAGCATCGAGGTCTACCGTCTTGACTCCGGGCGGCACTTGCAATACGAACTGCGGGTCCTCGATAGGCTTATTTAGCTCCATGCTGGTGGCGGTATAGATAAACTCACCGATATTCGGATGCTCTACGGTCATCTTGAGGGGTATCCAGCGTGACTGGTCTACCCATAGTGTGGCCTTGATATCTTTGATGAGCACACCTGCCTGCATCTGGAAGGCCTGGGGCAATTCGAGCAGCTCGGCGGCGTCAGGCTTGGGCGTTACGTCCAGTTTATAGGTATCGACGCCCGCGATCTTCTCCGTACCTACCATCTTGATGTCGGCGGCGTTCAGCGCCTTGTCTAACTCCTTCTCGAAGTCGGCGCCCTGCATCATCCCCGTCATGTCGCCCATTTTGCCGTCGCTCATCTCGTCGGGCGTACCTGTATATACAGTGTTGCTATCGGGGTCGTATGCGTAGAACTTATCGCCATCATACACGGCCACCTTACCGGCGGCCTTTGGCAGACTTGAATTCACTACCTCAACACGCACCTTGTCGGGGTTCTTCTTCAGCATTTTGAGGGTAGCAGAGGCCGAGTCGGGCAGTTGGGCCATCCAATCTTTGCCCATCATCGGCCCCGTCTTGCCGGTTTCACCACTCATGCCGCCCGGCATCATGCCATCAACCAGGGTCTTAATACCCTGCTTGTTGATCGTCACCGACAGGTCGACTGTGCCCTGCGCGGTTTGGGTGGTCTTCATCGTCTCGCGCATCTTGGCGATAACATCAGCGGACGTAACCTGCTGTCCCGCCCCGACCGAGCAGCCCGAAAAAGTAATCGCTACTGCTACCAGCAGCGTAATAGGTGTGAGCATCTTAAATCGCTTTATCATATAGTTTGCTCCTTAATATCGTGACCAGCCAACAGAAGGCTAACCTTATTCAATACAATCCTCTATAATTATACGTCGAATGCCTGGAAAAAGATACAAGATGCTGCCGGAAGCGCTTGCGATTGCTTTGTCTACATTGGCTATCACCCCCGGCAATATTACAAGGCTAGCGAAGTGTACCACCTGCTCACATAGCAAGAGAGCAGAAAGGGAGGATTTAGTACGGACGGTCAAATAACCGTAAAGCAATCAGGCCGTTCTGAGCGCGAGTTTGAGGGGCTTCATCGCCGCACGCAAATTAGCAGGATGCGGCAGCTAGCCCTGGTTGCTCTTGCTGCCTATGATCTCCTACCAGTGCGCCTGACCTTGCTGGCCCATCTCTTCAACACCACCTTCCGGGTGGATACAGCCACAGGGCAGCGTTATATACTGCGCATCAATCGGGCGGGCACTCCCACAGTACAAAGTGTAGGCGCAGAACTGGCATGGCTCACAGCCCTGCGGCACGATACCCTCCTCGAAGTACCGGAACCAGTGCCTACGCGCGACGGTCCTCTCCTGACCGTCGCTACCGCACCAGGCGTACCCCAGCCCCACATCTGCGTCTTGTTTCGTTGGCTGCCCGGACGGCTCCTGCGGCACGGGCTGACGCCACGGCATTTGGCGCGCGTAGGCGAGTTGACGGCTCACCTACAGAATCATGCGAGCCGATGGGGCCCACCGCCGGGCTTCATACGAGGCAGGGTGGATTGGCCTATCGACGCTGCTCGGTGGCTTCCCGATCCATTTGCGCCGGAGGTGGTCACATATGTTCACGCCCTGGTAGCGAATAACCTCACACGGGCGGAGGCAGAGCAGGTTACGGCGGTACTGGAGCAAGTGCGGGCGGCAGAGCAGACGCTGGGCCAGGGTCCAGATGCGTTCGGGCTGATCCACGCTGACCTCCATTACGGCAATTTACTTTTCGCACGGGGCGCTGTACGCGCCATTGATTTCGATGACTGTGGTTTCGGTCCCCACCTTTATGATCTGGCGGTGATGTTGAGTGCGATACTGGATTGGGCAGAGTATCCTGCATTGCGTGCCGGGCTGTTGGCGGGCTACCGCCGGGTACGTCCACTGCAAGTCGAGCATGAAGCACACCTCGATACTTTTATTGCCCTCCGTCGAGTGCAAGACGCGCTATGGATGCTCGAAGTGCGCGAACACCCGGCAATTGAGGACGATTGGGCGGCAGAGGCGCGTCAGGCGATGGCCCTGCTACCTGTACTCATGACTGCTAGGAACAATATGTAAGCTGGTCCAGCGAGTGCAGCGCTTCTATATTTGATGCAATCGCCCAATGCTACAGGGTTTAATCATTCTCTCGTAGGGGCAGGCCCCCGTGCCTGCCCTGTTCGCCACAGGATGCGTCCCTCGTCTCAGGGCAGGCACGGAGGCCCGCCCTTACTAGCTGTTTCCACCGAGAATGATTAAACCCTGCCCAATGCTACCATCTGGCTTGAAGAAAAACGCCGAAAGTAGTATAATTCTAATAGGTATCAGGGAAATACGAGCACGCCGAGAAGTGGGAGTTCCCCACTTTTTTTGTCGTATTGAGCGATGCCGGACCGAGTAAGACCAGGTCGTGGCTGCTGAGAGTGGGCAATTATCCTGTTCCCGTTCGTTGCTTGGTCGAAATTGCTCGGACATTATGAAGAGGCCGAAGAGGAGTACAAAAGAATATGA
>JBDSDS010000113.1:0-5277 GCA_039920445.1 Chloroflexia bacterium | reverse complement strand
CTTTGGGGTCTGCATCATGGGCGATGAGGTTCGATTGTTCAGTAGACATCTTTGCGCCTCGGACTTATGCGGGACAACGATTCCAGTATAACGGCGTTTGCGCTTTCATTCTGGTATCATTATAGTCCACTGCGGCGATGACTTGCCAGTTCATTTCAGTAGTTCTAACATTGTTCGTATCGTCTACCCGTGAGCGCTTGTTCTTTGCCGGGAAGGCTCATGTTGTTTATAATGACCCGCAGGCTATGGTTGTGCCCTGATAACGGCGCATTGTGTATGGTCATTACATACAGTATAGAGAACAGGACTTTACGTGTTTGGTATAGGCTTACCGGAAATGTTGATGATCGGGATGGTTGCACTTGTTGTGTTGGGACCGGACCGACTGCCTGAAGCCGCCCGCAACCTCGGCAAGGCTATTGCGGACATACGCAGGACAACCGAGCCTGCTCGCAGCGCATGGACCGAGATGACCACCGAAATCAACACCGCGATCACAGCAACCACGGCAACCATGGCAACAGGCAACCCCTGGACGGTTCATCCGATCCTTGAGAAGATGACGTTAGAAGAACGGGAGATCTATATGAAGGGTGGTGAGATGCCTGAACGGGTAGCCCAGGAGCTTGACCAGATCGCGCAAGAGCCACCCCCCGGCCAACAGCTAGACACGCTTGAGGTTGTTGCGGACCTGGATTACCCTATGCCCCATGCGGAAGTCCCTTACCACGCGTCCCCTGCTTATTCTGTCGAGCCTGAACCAATTTCGTATCCACCACCCGAAACGATCAATCAAACCTAATATCTAGAGGAGAATCGCATTGAACAAGACACGAAGACGGGCAGTACAAAAGCACCGAGCAAAAGACCAGAAGTTTGCTGCCCGTAGAAAGGCCGAGCAGGAGATGGCAGGCGGCGCGAGGGCAAGAGCACAAATGCAAGCGCCACAACCGGCGACCACACCCATGACCAAGGCAAAGCAGACAACTCGCTCGCGTGCCGAAGCCGCGCCAGTCGAGGCCACGGCGGATGATACAGAACAGAGTACAGAGCAAGAGCAAGCTCCAGAATAACCTTAGCCCGACCAACACGTACCTCTTACCTTTTACCTTGAGAATGGCGCACCCAATCCAGTAGGACAGCACGTGTGCTTGGAAACGCAAGATCGTTCCAGGGTAACTCTCCTGGTGAAAAAGCTCGAACTTCAAGCGCTTCGCTGGTTGTTATTGGAGTCGGCGAAGTGGTAAGCAGGGAAGCAATATAGACGATATTTACGACTGGAGCGCCCGGCGACGAGTAAACCCCAAATAGCCTCTCGATAAGAACGTCGCAGCCGATCTCTTCTTTAGTTTCTCGACGCGCTGCATCCTGCGACGACTCGTCCCATTCCTGGAATCCCGCAGGATAGGACCAATATCCAAGCCGAGGCTCTATCCCGCGCCGTAAAAGCCATAATCGGCCCTCCTGGGCCGTAAGTGTGCCGCAAACCACCTTGGGATTGATATAATGTACATAGGCGCAGCTTACGCAAACGAGGCGCGGCCTTTCCTCGGTTGGCAGCATGGTTTCAGCCAAGGGCGCTCCACACATGGCGCAAAAACGAAAAGGAAACATATCAGTAATAACGAATACACGACCGGCACTCCCCGATGCCATCTATTACCGCGAACCTTCATCGCTTCAATGTTATTCATAAGTCCTGCACCAGTCAAGGCAGCAGCACCTTAGTCCGTCTCTGATGACGTTCGCTTGATTGACGCAACGTCGTATGTTAAAATTAGAGAACCACGTACATTCCTTTAACGCGTCGTCTGCGTGGGCGGACGATTACTGGTGTCTGAAACGATGCCCGAGTATTACGTGCTCGATCACCGTAGGAGCAACCTTTGTCGCTATCCATGAAGCCAGCACTCAACACGATAACTGATAGGGAACAGCGTCCACCGGATAGTAGCATCTGGGCGCGGCATCGAGTGCTCCTCTTGCTCTTGTTGATCCTATCGGCAGCTACATTTTTCAGGTTCTATGGCCGTGAGTTCGATCAGGGAACGAATCAGCACCCCGACGAACGCACTGTAGCGTCCAGGACATTACGCATCCATTGGCCTGCTTCGTTTAGCGAACTGTTTGATGTACGCACCAGCCCACTCAATCTCCGATCTATGGGGATGGAAGACAACTGTCCGGCCTCACCCTGCCAATATCCCTATGGCTCTCTACCTGTATACCTGACTCGGATTACCGGCTGGGCATTGGACTCGGTGGTGCCTGCCGACAGCCCCCAAAAAGGGTACTTCGTGCGTGACTTCTATGGAGTGACGGTGCTGGGACGGCATTTATCCTCTATATTCGATCTGATTACTGTTCTTCTGGTCTTTTTCATCACGCGCAGGCTCTATTCCCGCAATGCTGCCCTGATTGCCGCCGCTCTGGTCGCTTTTTCAGTAACACATATCCAACTCGCCCACTTTACCACGGTCGATAGCTTCCTGACGACATTCATGATGGGGGCGCTTTACTTCGCTGTGGTTTTAATGCAGAGGCCCGCGTGGTGGGCGGCTGCTGGATTGGGTGCGTGCGTGGGGCTGGCCGTTGCTACTAAGGTAACGGTAGTTCCATTCGCGTTGATTGTGGTAGCTGCTGTTGCAATGCGCACCATTTACAGGTCCCACACTCGCAAACTCGGGGCTGAATTAGGGGACCCGGTTGGAGTCAAGCCTGCGTCGGCAGTAGAGCGCACCAGACGGCCTCTTCTTCACTTTGTCGGCGGACTGCGGTATGTCGTTATCGCAGCTGTCTTCTCGTTATTAGCGTTTGCAATAGCCGAGCCATATGTGCTCTGGAGTTTCGACCTGTCGCTCTGGCAGACAGCCGGGTTCGATGCCGTAAAGAACTCTAGTACCTGGTGGACGCGAATCGATGCTGAGTCAGCGGTACAAAGAGGTACAGGAGATGCCCCCTACACGCGGCAGTATATCGGCACGGTCCCCCTACTCTACCATTTGCAGCAGCTAGTCTTATGGGGACTAAGCCCCATTCCCGGCATAGTGACGTTAGTCGGCTTTGTAATTGGAATATGGCGGGCGGTCCGCCGGAAACCAGCCGAGGTCCTCTTGCTGACCGGCGCGCTTCCCTACTTCGCAACGATCTTGACGCTTGAAGCCAAATGGATGCGCTATATGCTGCCGTTGGTGCCGATATTCTGCATTCTGGGTGCTGCTTTTCTGGTTCGAGGGGTTGATTGGGAGCGCCATCGTGCTGGCTATTTGGCCCGCTTGCGCGCCACCACATCGCCGCTTGCGAAGCTGACGGGCAATGCTTTCGCCGCGCTGACGGCGCTCACGGTCGCTATGGCCTTCCTCTGGTCCGTGGCCTTCATGAATATATACAGCCAGGACCACTCGCGTGAGCAAGCGTCGCAGTGGATGTATGACAATTTCCCTCCCGGCAAGACCCACAGCAGCGAAGTTTGGGACGACAGTATGCCCCTTGGTGGGCCCGAGCGTTACGGCAAGGTGCAACGGCCAGAAGGGGGCTACCTGGGGCCGCAGACTTCTTTTGATCTATACCCTGATCGCCCGCCTCAGGAAGCTCTAACCTATCTTAAGGAGCAGATGGGCCAAACTGAGTACATAGTCCTGGCGAGCAACAGGCTTTACGGTTCACTGCCTCATCTACCCTGGCGGTATCCGGTGCAGAGTCGCTTCTACGAACTGCTCTTTGCCGAGAAGCTCGGCTATGTCAAAGTGCACACCGAGCTCGTGACCCCAGAACTCCTGGGCGTCAGGTTCGACGACCAGTCAGCCGACGAGAGCTTTACAGTATACGACCACCCGCGTGTAGACATATACAAAAAGGTCTCAACCCTTACCAACGACCAATTTACCACTCTGTTCAGCACGGCCCTCAACCGTCCTGTGGGAGAATACAGCCAGGCGCGGCACGGCGAGGTGTCGGACACGAAATCTCTCGCTTACGACCAGTCGCTCGCATCATTGCCCGACGTTGGTGATTATTCCTGGAATCCGCTAGCACAAGAGGAAACCCAGTGGGTAGGCGTTCTACTCTGGCTGTTGGCCGTATATGTTCTTGGGATCGTGGCTCTGCCTATCCTCTTCCTGGCGACCCCGAACCTGCCGGACCGTGCGTATCCCCTATCCAAGCTATTAGGTCTGCTCCTTGTATCATGGGCGACCTGGATGGTGGCTAACGCCCATGTTTTGCCTTTTACGGTCTGGACGGTCGCATTGATGCTACTTTTGGTGGGTGGCCTCGGCTGGCTCGCCTGGCGATTGGGGGCGGGCGCACAAATACGAGAGTTCCTCAGGCTGAAGCGTAATCTCGTCATTTTCTACGAGGTCATATTCCTCAGCGCATTTCTGGCCTTCCTCTTCATCCGCTTGCTCAATCCCGACCTGTGGCAACCCTGGCAGGGCGGCGAGAAACCGATGGAACTTGGCTTCCTCAACGCGACCTTACGCAGTCCCTGGATGCCCCCCGCCGATCCCTTCTTCTCAGGCGGCTATATTAACTATTACTACTACGGATATTTCGTTGTCGGCTGCATTATCAAGCTAGTCGGAATGGACCCCGCTATTGCCTTCAATCTGGCAATCCCCACGCTTTATGCGATGGCCTTCAGCGGAGCGGCATCGATTGGGTATAACATCGTCGCGGCGTCTCGGAGTGAGCGTGGAAGCCTGAATGCTGTATCAAGGGTGGGCATGATGTTCGGCGTGCTTACCGCCGTTCTTATGCTTGTTATCGGCAACCTGCATGGCCTCTACCAACTGGTACAGCTCGGGTTCCCTCAGGTTTCAAGTGCCTTCTTGCGAGCGCTGGCAGGACTGGGCATTACCGTGCCCGCGCTGGGGAACTATGGGTCATTTGACTTCTGGGCACCAAGAAGCATTATCCGAGATACGATCAACGAGTTTCCATTCTGGACTTATCTTTTTGCTGACTTACACCCGCACCTTATCGACTTACCGTTCACCATTCTCGCGCTTGTCTTAAGCGTCAACCTGGCATTCACCGTATGGCGTCGGTCCCACGGGGCATCGCTAGATACTTACAGGCCGTCTGGGGCGGGACGTGTTGCAGCTGTTGCGCGCTCAGGTCTTGCTGTCCTTTGGGGGCCCGGCTGGACGGGTGCGGCTACTTTCGGCTTATTAGCCCTGGTCCTGGGCGCTCTGGCCGTCACGAACTCGTGGGATTTTCCAACCTACGCCGCAGTTGCCGGTCTGGCAGTTTTGATTGCGCTTCTGCGATTGCGGC
>JBDSDS010000112.1:0-8347 GCA_039920445.1 Chloroflexia bacterium | reverse complement strand
TATTCAATCGCCTCAAGCAGTTTCGCCCGATTGCTACTCGCTATGAGAAACGTGCTGAGAACTACAAGGCTATGTTGGTGCTAGCCTCTATTTTACTCTCGTTGTGATTTTGTAGACACGCCCTAGTCCTCGCCGAGGTAGGCCTTTCTTACTTCGTCACTGCGGAGGAGATTCGCGCCAGTGTCTTCGAGCACTATCTGCCCAGTCTCGATTACATATCCCCGATTAGCTACCTGTAAGGCCAGAAGAGCGTTCTGCTCAACAAGCAGGATAGTGGTACCCTGTTTGTTTATGTCTCTGATTACACTAAAGATAGTCTCGACAAGGATCGGCGAGAGACCCATCGAAGGCTCATCTAGCAGCAACAGCTTTGGGTCGGACATCAGGGCGCGCCCGATGGCGAGCATCTGCTGTTCGCCGCCCGACATTGTTCCGCCCTTTTGTGTCGTGCGCTCCTTAAGGCGGGGAAATAGCTCGAAAACGCGGTCCATATCGGTGCGGACCTGAGCACGGTCAGTACGGGCATAGGCGCCCATCTCAAGGTTCTCCAGTACGGTCATACGGGGGAAAATGCGCCGCCCTTCCGGGGATTGCGCGACGCCAAGCTGGACAACTTCATTAGGAAGAAGCATGTCAATTCGCTTGTCCTGGAAGCTGACGCTATCCGTCTTTGGCTTCATCAAGCCTGAAATAGTCTTAAGTGTAGTGGACTTACCCGCTCCGTTACTGCCTATGAGGGTGACTATCTCTCCTGGCTCGACGTGTATAGTAACGCCCTTTAGCGCATGGATGTTGCCGTAGTAGGTGTGGATATCCTTTACGTCGAGAATCGGCATCAGGCTTCTCCCAACGCAGGTGTGGCAGATACGTGAACGACTTCGGCAGCGCCCTTGCCCAGGTATGCCTCGATCACACGAGGGTTGGCTCTCACTTCAGCCGGTGACCCTTCCGCAATCTTTGAGCCATAGTCAATCACGATAATATGGTCGGAGATGCCCATAATTACCTTCATGTCATGCTCGATGAGCAAAATAGTCAGCCCTGTTTGCTGCTGTAGCTCTTTTATGAACCGCGTCATGGTCGCGGTCTCCTGTGGATTCATGCCTGCCGTAGGCTCGTCAAGTAAAAGGAGCTTGGGCTTACTAGCCAGAGCACGAGCTATCTCCAGGCGTCGTTGGTCGCCGTAGGGTAAACTATTCGCGCTGTACTTTGCCGCCCAGTCTAGCCCTACCGTCTTGAGTATCTCCATCGCCTGGTCGATGGCGCGCGTCTCTTCTCTACGCGTCCACGGGAAACGAAACACCGCATCGACTACGTTTCCGCTCAATCGCGTGTGCATTCCAACCAGAACATTCTCGACGGCAGTCATATTCGCAAATAATCGGATGTTTTGAAACGTGCGACTGATACCGATCTTCGTGACCAGATGTGGCGGTCTACCCGTGATATCAAGGAATGCGGGCTGTACATCGGCGCTAGAAGTCTTGTAGAGCAGTTGACCGGAACTTGGCTTTACAAGGCCTGTAAGCATGTTGAAGAGTGTTGTTTTGCCAGCACCGTTCGGACCTATAACGCTGAATATCTCGCCTCGTTTGACGTTAAAATCCACGGCGTTTACAGCGACGAGGCCCCCGAAGCGCCTTGTTAGCTGCTTTGCCTCAAGCAGCACGTCGGCATCCGCCTGACTAGCACGGTCTGCGATCTGTGTGCTCATCGCTTTTCCTGTATGCTGTCGTCTTGATCTCGAACATCGTACAATGTTTCGCGGGCTTGTACTGATTCGGGAGTAGGTTCTATGCCTGGACCTGCATAACCTGGAGCCTCCGCTTGAACCGCGCCCTGAATCGTCTGATCCTCAGGCTTCAATTCGGCTGCGCGGCGAGCATTAGGTAATAGACCCTGCGGTCGTAACAGCATCATTATCACCAGCGCCGCGCCAAAAATAAAGAAGCGCCAGTTGCCAAGTTCGATAGTCGCCAGAAACTCGATCCCTGTCTGCGTGCCAACATCGTTTAAGAGGCCAGTCAGCTCCCCTGCCATGATTCGGTCGAAGAACTGAATAATGAAACCGCCAAGTATGACCCCCCAGATATTGCCCAGGCCACCAAGGATTACGGCGCATAGGAGAATAACCGATGTGCTGAATTCGAAGGCGCTGGGGTGGACAAAGTTGATGTAGCCACCGTACATTGCTCCCACCACGCCCGACAGGGACGCCCCCATGCCGAACGCAGACAACTTGGTTGTCACGAGGTTCACGCCCATGGCCGATGCTGCTATCTCATCTTCGCGGATAGCCATCCACGCTCTGCCGACTCGTGAGTTCTGTAGACGGCGCAACCCAAATATAGCAAGCGCCCCGACTATAAGAAAGAAATAATACCAGGGTAGTTGCGTGCTCCAATTCCCCAGGCCGAAGACCGGGCTGCCACCCAGGTCGAAGTTGATGCCCAGAAAGCCTATGTCGATGGCTGGTCGCCCAATCGCTCCGAGGCCCCTTTCACCGTATGTAACGTCTGTCGCGTTGCGGAAGACGACAGGAACTATCTCCCCAAACCCAAGGGTGACTATCGCTAAGTAATCACCGCGCAGCCGCAAGGTAGGCGCACCGAGTATCACACCGGCCAGTATGGCGACGACGAAGGCCACGACCATTGAAAACCAGAAATTACCGAACCACTGCATATTCGGTAGGTTCAAGGGGCTTTGCGGCGAGGTCAGCAGGGCGGCTGTGTATGCGCCTATAGCGAAGAATGCCGCATATCCGAGGTCGAGCAAACCTGCATAACCGACCACTACATTGAGGCCAAGCGCCAGCAGAATGTACATCATGATCGGGATGACATCGGTGATCCTCTTCAGGTTCAGCCATTCGTCCAGGAAGGGGTAAGTAAGCACAACAGCCAGCAACAGGCTCAATAGAACCGCATTTACTGGGTTGCGGAGGATATTCCTTAGAGCCTCCTCGGTCCTGCTCCGATACAACCCTGTGCTTGATACGTCTACTGCTCCAGAGGCACTACTCTGCGAGGCGTTCCTATCCCTCATGATTGGACTCCATCGAAGAACACCCTAAACCTTTTCGACAACTTGCTCGCCGACAAGGCCATTGGGCTTGAAGACAAGGATGATTATCAATATCCCAAAGATGGTGGCTGCCGTCCAACTGCTACCTAACAGGCGGTCGCTAAAAGAACCAATGATCCCTATTAGAAAGCCACCGAGGGTCGCGCCCGACAGATTGCCTATGCCACCTAACACTGCCGCCGTGAATGCTTTGAGTCCCGAATCGAAGCCCCTCAGGAAGTGAGAGGAGCCGGTATAGAGGCCAAAAATAAGCCCGGCGGCGCCTGCGAGCGCCCCTCCGATTAAGAAGGTAAAGGCAATCGTGCGGTCCACATTGATGCCCATTAGTGTTGCGGCTTCCCGGTCCTGAGCGGTTGCGCGCATTGCCTTGCCGATCTTGGTGCGAAACACTACAAAGTTGAGAAGAAGTAAGAGCGGAATGGTGGTGAGTATAACAGCAAGCTCTTTGTAGGTGAACCTGACCTCATCGGTGCCGAACAGGTTGTTGACGATGTTTTCGCTACCGAAAACGCTCAAGAGTGCGGGAAAGCTCTGCGGATTTGGTCCCTTCCACCAGAGGCCGATGTTGATCAAAATGAACGACACCCCAATTGCTGAAATGAGGGGCGCAAGTCTGGGCGCGGTCCTGAGTCGGCGGTATGCAACGCGCTCGATGAGGACATTAAGTCCCGCGCAGAAAAGCATGGGAAGTACCAGCGCAAGGAAGAGCGCAATCCAGGGCGGTAATGGGAAAGCAGGACTTCGGCCCACCACCGTGAGTTGAAGCACCGTCAATGCGGCAAAGCTACCCAACATGAAAAGGTCGCCATGAGCGAAATTGATTAGTTCAATGATGCCATAAACCAGCGTGTAGCCAAGCGCAATTAGCGCGTAGACAGAGCCGGTCGTCAAACCGTACAGAAAGGTCTGTACAAATGCCGCCCAACCGAGTACCGCTATAAAATATACGGTAAGGGCAATCAGGGCTACTCCGGTGATAAGAACGGGTAAGAGACTCGCCAGGGGGGCGCGCCCACCCTGTTCGCGTCGCAGAATCATCAACTCGGTTCTCCAGTTGGAAAAGGGAGGTGTTTATCGCTGGGCCGGAGTGGATAACTCCTACCTCCGGCCCAACACTACGTTACGAAGTTTTCAGCTGTTTTACTACTTAGCGGACAGGTACTTCTGGAACACGAACTTACCATCCACTACCTTGTAGGCGCCCATTGTGTTTGAGGCGCGGTCAAGGGTCGTGTCTCCGTTCTCATCGAAGCCCCATGTGCCGAGTGCACCTTCGTAGTCCTTGGTCTCGGCAATTGCTGCAAGGATTGCTGCACGGTCCTTCTTGCCTGCGCGCTCAATAGCGTCTAAAGCAACGTTCATTGCCTCATAGCCAAAGATTGCGTAGGGATCGGGGTTGTCCTTCTTGTACTTCGCGGTGAAGTTCGTGTAGAACTCTGCGCCTTTGCCCTTCAGGTCAGCCTTTGCTGTGCCTGCAACGGTGGCGAGGACACCAGCCGCCACGTCCGCACCAGCCGCATCTATGTATGCCTGGGTCTGGACGCCGTCAGGCCCCATGAACTGGATATCAGGTGCGACTTCCTTCAGGTCTTTGGTAAGCTGAGGCGCGCCACTGTCGACGAGGCAACCGCAATACACAATATCAGCGCCAGCGTCCTTGATCTTGCTCATCAGAGAGCGGAACTCGGCCTGCTTGAGGTCATAGCCTTCATTAGCGATGACAGTGCCGCCGCCAGCAGCGAACTGCTTCGCGAATACGTTGGCAACACCCTTACCATAAACCTCCTGGTCGTTCAGAACGTAGGCCTTTTTGAAGCCAAGCTCTTTGGCCCAGTTGGCAGCAGCTGCGCCCTGGACGTCATCCGCGATTACTACGCGGAAGTAGTTGCGTGCTCCACCGGTATAAAGCGTGTTGAGTACAGTATCATCAAAGCCGGCCTTGGTAAGCTCGGGTGCGGTATTAGCAGGGCTGATCATGGCAAGACCAGCTTTGTTCAGTATCGGAATTGACACTTTCGCGGCGCCTGAGTTGAACGTACCTAGATAAACCATCACGTCAGCATCGTTGACTGCCTTTGTCGCATTGCCTGCCTCAGTAGCGGCATCCCACTTGCCTGCCTGCGCGGTGGCATCATCCATATCCTCGTAGACGATCGTGAAGTTGCCCGCTTTGTTGTTGTGCTCTTCCAGGGCAAGATTGAAGCCATCTACGATATCGTCGGTCTGGGCCTTCGATAGGCCGGTGCGGGGAAGTGAACTTACGATCTTGATTGTTCCTGTATCGCCACCCGATGTGCCCGCTGTTTTGGTCGGCTGCTCCATCGCCGCTGTCGTTGCTGTTGGCTGCTCTATGGCGCCGGTCGTCGCTGTCGGTGTCGCAGCAGGCCCACCGCAAGCGGAGAGCAACATGCTGAACGAAACCGCCATCGTTAGCCCTAGTCCTAGTTTTTTAGATCTCATAGTTAGAAGTTTTCCTCCATTTTGAAAAGTGTTATTGGTCGAATGTCTCTCGCAGTTCGGGTTGCGTCTCAATGGTGACATTTGCGTAGATGGCCGCCCAAGCCGGCAAACTCCACCAGCATGATGCGAGAGCTATCGTACGTGATGTGGCCGCACCACCTCCCTCTAAAGGATAGAACTGTCTGCGCGGGTCTGATAGCGTAAGGGGCGGGAGTACCGTCCCGATGGCGCAAAGCCCTGCTAGAGAACCACGCGCCCGAAGTTGCGTAACGGCATTATAGAGGAATAATTCAATCGCTGTCAAGACGTACGGTGCGAGAGTTTCACTGATCGCGAGTTAGGGTGTGCCCCTATTTCCGCCACCCGGAGCCGCGTCAGGCACTTCGTATATGACTGTGGAGCCGGATGTGAACGCCGGTGATAGGATCTGTTTGAACATGGCCTCGGCCTGCGGTGTGATGCGCTCTTCGGGATATGCGCCCGCGGCGCTGCCCTCACCTCTCTCGGTAGCGCCGACAAAGACGTAGTCTACTTCATATTGCTGTAGCAGAGCTAGCATCTCTTGTGCGGTCATTGTGCCGCCTCTAGCGGTATAGAGTTCGTTTGTTACCTGCCGCCGTATGCTCGCTTCGGCAAGCAGTTCGGGCTGACCGCCTCTCCACTGCGCCTCATGGCCCCCCCACGATATAAGCGTCGGCACTCCGGTATATGCCGAGACCCGTCCCGCGTGGCCTGGGACGTTGTATTCGTCGTGGCAGCACTCGAGGACCCGGTTCCTACCTGACGCATTTCCTTTCAACCATTTGAGCGCCTCGTAATCTCCTGGAGCGCTAGACTTAATATGCGCTGTTCCATCCAGCCCCCTTGGACCGCCTGGTTGTCCCATCCTGCCAAGCGCGGTATAGACCGTGTACATTAGTCCGGACGCCACGAGCAGGGTGAAAATCGCAGCCCAGCCCGCCGAGAACGCGCGTCCGGTAGGGTTCGTAGGCTGCTTGTAGGAAGCCGATACCATAGATTTTCGTTGCCAGAACGCCGCCAGCACGCGCCAGACTCCATAGGTAGCAACGACCGCATATAAGACCCATATCTGGTAGTAAAACTTGAAGATAGTGTTCTGTCGGTCATTAAAGACGTCACGCAGATAAACGACCTCGATTGAGACCGCTATCAGTGTGGCTAGAGCCAGAATGCAAAGCACCAGATTACGAGTCACCTGCTCAGGATCGCGCCAGATGAGAAGTAGCGCCACGGCAATCAGGGGAACAGCCAGCGCCAGCATGGGGAAGCGGAACAATATGGCTAGTAGCAAGGACAAGAGCGTGACTGCTAATGACACAACGAGGACGCGATTACGGGACTGTTGGTCGCTATGTGTAGAGCGTGCTGAGGCTGCTTCATAGATCAACCAACCTACGATGCCGAATAAGAATATCCCGAATATCAACAGGAATCCGGTAATGCCTTTGTCCCATGTGTTGATCAATAGGAGGGTGCTTGCTTTCTCCAGCAGCCAGCCAACGACGGGGATGTTAGCCAGGTTTTCCGGTATCTGTGCCGCCTGACTGCCGACGAGCGACGTAAAAGTCATGTGGAAAAAGGCGAAGGAAGCGAAGCTAAAGAATACCAGAACTGCCGCTTCGACTATGATTGGGCGGAGCCACCCCAAACGAGTGGACGGTGAATTAGCACGGCGGAAGGCGAGATGTGGGAGGATCAGTCCGGCGAGGGCTATCAGGAGGAATGTCGGGTAGTCCCATGTATTTGTTGTATAAAGAGCGCCAATTGTTATCGCGGCTATCGCCAGGGTCAAAGCCGCTCGGCCAGTAATGGGCAGGCCGTCGCGCCAGGCGCCTTCCCGCTTTACGCGCCTCCGCGCGAACGCAAGCGCAACCGATAGGGCGAGAGGCCACAGGGGCAGCGCCATCACGTGCGGATGCAAGTCTGCCAGGACAAAAGAGAAGGCGGGAAATTCGTTGATCGCATCGACGCCACTCGCTTGCTTGGTTGGCTGTCCGGCGATCTCAGTGACCCTGTAGTCCTTGATTACCCTGGAAGGCCCCCACCAATCGAAGTTTTGCGGCGTCTGGCAGGCGAAGCAAGCGCGCCAGCCGTTTCCTTCGAGGGGATTACCTTGTTTTACGGCAAACATGGTAGTCAGATGGCCCATTGCTACCACCATGAGTGCCGCAAGAATGCCGAAGATTACAGGAGCCAAAAGGCTCGATCTGCGGCTATCATCATCCGCAGGCTCGACCACCTCGTACAGTTCGTCCCGCACAGTAGGCTGAATTGTGGGAACCACTTCCTCAGTATGGCCGTTGGCAAGCGCGGCAGTCACAGTACTCGTCTGGATTGTCTGCCGTTCTGCCACGACAGCGCCCACGACCGTCTTGGTAGATGCAGGCTCGGTCCTCGTAGCACGGCGCACCGGGAGGCCTTCCTGTGCCCCTTGTGGTCGTGGATTGGGGGGTCGCGTGCGCCTCCGCGGAACGTTCGATCCCAAAACGTGCTGTGGAGCGTCACCGCCTGCCCGGTCGGGGAGTCGTGACGATATTATCAGATTGTAGAGCAGGCCGAACGTTCCCAGGGCAAGTAACGCAGGTATAGTCGAATTAGCCAGGTTGTACCCGATTTCGGTCGGAACGCCTGCAAGAAGGCTCATTGAGGCCATGAGCACGTAACCAAAATAATAGTAGTTGATAGGGTGGCCCGCCAGCCACATGTCATTCGGTGGGAAGGTCTCGCTTTTGACGACCGAGTTCATGAAGCCGAAATCCATGAACTTCTCGGTTTGGAA
>JBDSDS010000111.1:0-4718 GCA_039920445.1 Chloroflexia bacterium | reverse complement strand
GCAAAGAAATGGATCCCGGCGATCAGGCGATATTGAAAGAGGAGCAGAAAGTCGTGCGCGAGGCGCTTCGAGAGATTGCGCCAAATCAGCGTCAGGTGATCGAACTGGCTTACTTCAAAGGGCTGTCACAAAGCGAGATCGCGGCGAAGCTAGGGCAACCTCTAGGGACGGTGAAAACGCGAACGAGACAAGGATTGAAACAATTGAGAGGCCTACTCGCCACAAAAGGCCTACTGGCTGAATAAATGAAAAGGGTCACAGGCATCTAATACGAACTGCACGGCGTTATATAAGTGTAGACAAACACTATGGATACACAAGATACATCTAAAGACGATTGGGAATCCCAACTCACGGACTACACCTTCGGGGTGATGGACCCTGAGACTGCGTCACGCTTTGAGCAACGTCTTCTGGAGTGCCGTGAGCATGTAGCCCTGGCGCAGGAATATAGCGGGGTCGCCGCCTGGCTAGCCCTGGCCGAGCCTCCTGCCGAGCCGCCACAGGGGCATAAGACGCGTCTTATGTCGCGCATCGGCACGTTGCCGCAGGCTCAGGATAGTTCTATCATATATTCAGGTGGCGCTACTTCCGGTGGCGCTACTATAAACAGCGTCCAACCTACTCTGCCACAAACACAAGGCCGCGAGCTTACGGGTGCGCCAGCCGCGCAAGCGGTTGATCTCGGCTCTTACCGTGAAAAGCGCCGCCTCAGTATGCTCTTCCCCGCCCTGTCCGCAGTCGCCGCCGCGTTGGTGCTGTTCGTCGGCGTGTGGGGCTGGCAGTCAGTACAGGAGGCGCAATCGAAACTGAACGAAGCGCAATCGAGGCTGAATGAGGCGCAATCGAGGCTGAATATCCCCCCTGGTTACACTGCATTCTCTGTGGAGGGGCAGGGAGAGACTACAGCCAGCGCGGTTGCGTTCGTGAACCCTGATACTAACGAGGCTGCATTACTTGCGAACGGTTTGACGCCTCTGCCAGCAGACAAAGTATATGAACTGTGGCTGTTGCCCGCCGCGCCCGACGGGAAGCCGGTTCCCGCCGGTGTCTTCAACGCCCGTAACGATGGTCAAGCCAGGCATGATGTGGTCCCTGCCTCCCGAATAGAAGATCATGTTGGGGTCGCCGTGACCATAGAAGATGCACCCGGTGTCCAAGAAACGCAGCAGCAGCCGATAATGGCAGGTAAGTACGCCACTCCTTAGCCACTTTATTTTAGAGGCAAAGAATGAAAATGAGCCACCCAGGATTTGGGTTGGTTCATTTTTGCATCGAGGGCGCTGGTCGTTGTCGCTCACGGCCTGTCGGGCACTGCGAGGCGGGCGGCAAGGGCTATGAAGACTCCCCCCGTGAACCAACGTTGCACGCGCCAGAAGGTGGGATGCTCTTTGAGCCTCGCGCCGAGGTATCCCGATAGCAGCCCTACTATCGTGTTTACGGTCGTGCCCGACACGTTGAATAGAAGTCCCAACACCAGCATCTGCCAGGCCACCGAGCCTCGCGCCGGATCAGCGAATTGGGGCAGGAAGGCAATAAAGAAGAGCGCTACCTTTGGGTTTAGCACGTTAGTAACGACCCCCTGCCTGAAGATGCGACTGAGGCTTTGCGCGGGCCGCTGCGTGTTAAGCCGGACATCTTCCCTGATAGTGAGCGTGCGTATACCGAGATAGAGCAAGTAACCCGCACCTGCGTACCTTATCGCCTCATAGACCGTGGGCAGCGACACCAGTAGGGTAGAGAGGCCAAGCGCCACTGCCAGGGTATGCACAAGCGTGCCTCCCCCTATTCCAAGCGCCGAGACGACGCCCGCGGTGTGTCCCTGCCCTACGCCCCGTGCCATCACGTAGAGCATATCGGGCCCAGGCGTGAGGTTCAACGCCAGCGTTGCGGCCAGGAATATTAGCAAGGTAGAAATCTCAGGCATCTCAACTCATATGTGGGGTGTGTGGCTACAGAATCAGCATGGCGTCGCCGAAGCTGTAGAAGCGGTAGCGCTGCTCTATCGCCGCGTTGTAGGCCGCAAGCGTCAACTCGCGCCCAGCGAAAGCAGAGACGAGCATGAGCAGGGTAGTCTTCGGCAGATGGAAATTGGTTATCATCGCATCGACGATACGGAAGTTGTAACCTGGGTGGATAAACAGGTCAGACCAGCCCTCTGCCGGTTCTATGCGTGTGCCCCTCCGCTGTGGATCTATCTGTTGCTCCCGGCCTGCTGTCTCCAGCGCTCGAACGCTCGTCGTTCCGACCGCCACGATGCGCCCACCTGCTGCCCTGGTTGCGTTAATTGCTTGCGCGGCGCTTTCGGGTAGGTGATACCATTCCCTGTGCATCGGGTGCTTCTCGATCTCTTCCTCATGTACGGGCCGGAACGTATCGAGGCCCACGTGCAGTGTCACCGTAGCGAATTCAATCCCCTGCGCGCGCAGGCTGTCTATCAATCCCGATGTGAAATGCAGTCCGGCGGTAGGAGCAGCCGCCGACCCTTCCGTTCGCGCATAGACAGTCTGGTAACGCTCAGGGTCGACAAGAGCTTCATGGATATAAGGCGGCAGCGGCATTTCACCTAAGGTTTCCAGCAAAGGCCGTGGGGGGCGGTTGAAGCGGAGCAGACGACCTCCGAGCGCGGTTCGCTCAAGGACTTCGGCTTCGAGGTAGGCCGCGCCCTGTGGATCACCGAAGCCTAGACGCGCGCCGTCGGGTATGCGCCTGCCGGGGCTGACGAGCGCTTCCCAGACCACCGGTTCGGCGCTGTTCTCTTCCGGCTGTGCGACAGGTCGCAGCAGGAGTATTTCCACTTTCCCGCCTGTAGGTATCTTGTGTCCGTAGAGCCTCGCGGGTAGCACGCGACTCTCGTTGGCAAGCAGCAGATCACCGGCGCGAAGGTATTCTCCCATGTCATAGAAATGCTTATGCTCGATAGAGCCGTTAGGGCGATTGACCACCAGCAGACGCGAATGATCGCGCGGCTCGCATGGTGTTTGTGCTATCAACTCGGTGGGTAGCAGGTAGTCAAATTGGTCGGTGCGCATACCTTCATTATAAATCTACTGAGGCAGTTTGGCAGGACAGATGAGCGTCCGGTCCTAATACTTTGGGAATTGGGCGCGATTCTTGCTTGGGTATATGTGGCGGGCATCAAGTTCGCTAACTACAATTGCACGGCGTTGCTTCCTAGATTTATATGCGTAAAAATGAACAAGAGGCTTATGAACCAGGTGAAGTAGACTATTACAACTATTAACTATTACAACAGGCAAACTCAAGCCAGGATCCCGCTATGAGCAAATCAGACAATAATGAGAAGTTGCCTTCGGCGCCAGGTAGCACCAGGACCAAATCTGCTTCAAGTGATGCAAATAATAGCCTGAGGGAGGCTATGGAGGAAGCATGCAGCTATTTATCTGCGAGCATGTGTCTTCTTCTGCTCTACAATAACGAAGGGGAGGAAGAAGAGAGGGCACGAAGGCTCAGGCAGAGTTATAGCACGGGTATGTCCACTGAACAGGCGCTTGAGTTCGAGAAGTTGGCTAATAGTGAGCCTAGTTCAGACTATCTGGCGCGTCTTTCAACGCCTGTTGTGCCCAATATGTCCGTAAGAAACGGCCTTGCTCCTCTTCAAGATTGGGCGGTCTCTGCTAATATCTCCAGCTTGGCGCTTGCGCCACTGGCTGTCGGAGGCGAGAACCGAGGTATTATCGCATTCTGCGCTGACTCGAGCCGTCTTTACACAGATGATGATATTCGCGCATTGCGACTGGTCGGCAAAATGACATCGATGGCGATGGCGATTTCGTACCCGGAAACGAAGGACCGCTTCATAAACGCCCTGAGTCACGAGCTACGCACGCCCCTCACATCTATTATAGGCTTCACACAAATTATACGGAAACGTCTGAACAATGCAGTCGACAAAGATGAGCGTCTTCTGGGCCAGATTGATGTTCTTTGGAGTCAGGCACAGCGCTTGAACAGGCTAATAGATACCTTTGTAGATGTGTCGCGCCTGGAAAGCGGGCAGTTCTCCATTACTCCCGGCAGAGTGGAAATTGTCTCTATTTTGAAGAAAGCTACCGAGCAGTCGTTGGCCCAGGCACGTTCCAAACACCAGATCATTTTTGAGCTACCTGACCAGGGGATTGAGGTCCTTGCCGACGCCAGGCGTCTCGATCAAGTGTTCAGCCAGGTACTATCGAATGCCATACGCTTCTCGCCTGAGAATAAGCCGATTCTGGTGCTGTGTAAAGATTTGGAGACTGAGGGTAAAGTTGTCGTGTCCATCACTGATTATGGTCCGGGGATCCCGGCATCCAGGGTCCAGGAGATATTTGAGCGTTTTGCTGCGAATGAGCCGCTACGCGCCGGTGGCCTCGGCGTGGGACTTTACATAAGTAAGTCTATCGTTGAAGCTCATGGGGGTAATATGTCACTGGAAAGCTACCCCGAAAAGGGTACAACCGTCAGTGTTGAACTGCCGAAGTAAATATGTGCTGGCAGCCGTAGGGGCGAAATGAGCGTGAAGAGTGAAACGTGAAGAGTGAAACGTGATAATCATGTTTAGTCTTCACGTTTCACGCTTCACGTTTCACTCTTATCTGTTATGGAAGAAGATGCGAAATACCCATAACGATATACTTTGCCAGACGAGTGTTGCAAAGAGCAGGCAGGCCAGGTACGAATAGAGGCGAGAGCCTTTGCCTCTTTGCATCAAGGCCAGC
>JBDSDS010000110.1:0-6923 GCA_039920445.1 Chloroflexia bacterium | reverse complement strand
AACCCTAGCGCAAGGCAAACGAACAGTGCTTTCCAGAAGCCATCTCGCAAATATCTATCCGACGAAGCGAACCCACCCCCCATTGTCATTCTGAACGAAGTGAAGAATCCGTATAGGGGAGGCTGTTGCTAAGAAACGGATTCTTCACTCCGTTCAGAATGACAAATCACACTTTAATCTTACTTCCCATTGTGTGGGTCTATTTATGAGATGGCTTCTAATCTTGTCGCCTGCTCGCTTTCAGAGCGCGGGCTATGCTCTGTGCGGACATGACCAGAGGGGCAGTAGCGGCCTCCTGCAAGCGACGTAGTGACCGCACTACCTTGCGCGTCCAACTCGCATGCTTGGCATCATAACTGAGGGCAGCGGTCTGCGGGCCGATCTGTTTGCCCGTCTCTTCGTGCATATACCACCCATGGTCCATGATCCACAGATAGAGGTCGCCAGGCTCGCGGCCAGGGAAATCGTCCAGTATACTGGTCTCTTTTATCACCTTAATTACGGGCAGATAGACATTATCGTACCAGTCGATTACTGCCTCTTCCCAATCGACCGGGCGTTTCTGGTCTATACCCATATACCACCGATGTGCGGAGATATGCTCCAGCAGCACGTCATAGCGTCCCAGGGAAGTAAACTCGATGCATACCTTGTCCCGCAACTTATCTAATTTCGTCTGCTCCAGGAAGCGGGCATATTCGCCGAGGCGGATCAGGTCGCGGGGGTCGGTGCTGGGTGACAGGGACACATTTATCGGGCATTCGATCACTTCGGCGTCTATGTACATAGCGCCCTTTTCCTTTGCAACCGATACGCGATGGTTGCCGTCCTTCACAAAGTAAACGTCGCTTACCTTGTAAAGCTGCACCGGCGGGAGCGCTATATCGCTCAGGGCGGCTCGGTCGACGCTTTCCCAGCGAGGACGTGTATGGCGTTGTGTAGGGAGGAACCTGCGGTTGAAATCGTGGTAGCGGTCAACGCTGCCGATGATGGACGACAGTGGGACCTCTTCGTGCCCCTTGTAGAACTGCCCTTTGATCGGCAGGGCCTGGCGCACGTCCTCGAACGACATGAGCCAGTTCGGCTTGCGGCTCAACATTGACACCAGATCGTCCACAAACGCCTTGCGCCGCGCCCGCTCGAAATCGTTCTGCGCTGTTCGCGCCACGTAGCGTTGCAGGGTGTTGTTATTGTCGTCCACTTACCCTCCGGGAATTACGAATTACGAATTACGAATTGATTGACTTGTTGCTAACACGAAGGGGAGATATAGCCCAGCGGCCTTTAGCCCCGGCGCTACGCGCTTCGGCTTGTAGTACCAGGTCGAGGGTGCTATGGCCGTATGTGTTGATAATCTCAGTTTGCTTATAGCGTGTACGCATCGGCAGGGTGGGGTCGTAACGATGGGTGTGGCCGTGCAAGAGTAAAGCAGGCTTGAAACGTTCGATGAAAGGCAAAAGGGAGGTGAAGCCCTGATGCGCGATGTCGGTATTGTCGTGTATGCCTCTGGGTGGTGTATGCGTGACGAGTAGATCGAGGTAACGTCCATAACGCATTTTATTGAGCAGCAGACCAGGTACAAGTCTCAATAAGTTGAATGCCACATACAACTCGCTGTACTGGTGTGGCCCCTTGTTATAGAGTGGGCTACCCTCAAGACCTGCGACAAGTAGGGGTGGAGCGCCCTCGCCGGTGGTTATCTTGCTCAGCCGTCCATGCAAGTTATAAGCGCCGGGGTACTCGGAAGGCAAACAATGGCCCTGAGCGTCATGCGTCGCGCAACAGTGGTTGCCTATCACATGGATCAGGGGCGCGTCCAGATTGGTGATGAGGAAGTCAAGATAGTAGGGGGGAAGATCGCCGCAGCTAACCAGCAGGTCGATTTTTGGCACCCTGCTCTTCACCGAGTTATCGTAAAGCTGAGGCTCGACGTAATCGGCAACGGCCAGTAGTTTGATTGTGCGTGGTTGGTCCAAATGAGTAGTCAGTAATCGGTGGTTGATGGCCGGTAGTCAGTAATAAGTATAGTACATGGGAGTGACAAAGGTCGAGACCCTGTATCACTTATACAGCAACTTTGATACTGTATCTACCGACCACCGACCGCCGACTAGTGCTCCTGCCGGTAAATCTCCAGAGCGTTCTCCATCCACGCCTGTTGTGCCATTTGTGTACGGTGATGGCATTGGCTTCTGGGCATCCGGGAGCGCATCGTGGTTCTTCCACCAGCGATTGAGGCCTTGCTGGCACTGGTTACCCATGTTGGACTTTTTATTCGGAAGAAATTATTCTAAAAACCCAGAAAAATACTTGTCTTTAGTCTTATAACATTATCTTCATAGCTAATGATTCGATAGTATCCCCGTGTTTATCTTTCCATACTTTCCATACCGATTCACCCCATGACCTAACGATTTTCTTATGCTCCTCCGTATCTTTCGCTTTTAATACATCTGTCACATGAAGTGTATTTTCAAACATTGGTGGCGTACGCCACACAAGTTCTTTATGTAGTGTCTCATCATCCGCTGCTTTTTTTATAACTTGAAGTAGTTTTTCTCCGCCTAGATTTGTCTCAAATGTGTGGTAAAGCCTAATAAGATGAATATTAACTGATTGAATTGCCTTCCTTTCTTTTCTTCCTGGATGAGTTACTGCATAGGCATCAACACTAATTCTATGCGAATCTGCATCATAGTATTCTGGAGTGTATTCTTTAGCCAGTATTTCTCCATATATTCTCCAACAACCTGGAGCAGACAGCATGTATGCATGAATAGGTCCTTCAATATCTGGAACTAATGCGCCACACCCAAAGCATGTAATTTTTTTTGCTTCTTCCATAAAGGAAGTATATCAAAAACAGAAACGGGCTAACAGACATAGGGACAAAAAGCAAAGACGATGCCCGCCTCGCTATACTGAGAAGGCGCAAGCAGCCTTTCCTGATCGTAATAGCGAAGCGTGCGGATCGAAACTGATGCTTGGCGTGCGAACTGCCCGGTACGATAAAAACGTTGCTCCAAGCTAAACCTCCTTTCTATGTCAGAGTCAATAGCTTGTATGGATCAATTTTCAAGCAATTTCGGTATCCATATTTGTTCCTCTACCAATTGCCAACACCACAGCCTTTTGGGTACAATACATAAGGCATCGTCAAAAGTCGCGTATAGTTTTGCGCTGAGCTTACTTCAGACGCAAAGTTGGCGTGTACCGTGTAATTAGAACTTATGCAATTTACAACCCCAGCAACATCTTCAGTAAGTCCTCCCCTTCCGTCACAGAGCGCCCGCGTTCAGCTTTTGGGCAATGTGAGCAGGTGGCGATGGCTGCTGGGGGTTGCTGCCCTCGGGGTTGCCCTCTATGCTGAACAATTGGTGGAGCAAGCGCGAGTCCTAAATCCTCCAGCTGCACCCCCGACTGCAAGCTGGTTCTTATTCGGGTTGGCTGCTATCCTGTTTGTGGTCGGTGTCTGGCCCGTGCCTCGCCTGCTGCCCGCGCAATCCCCTTTTCTCCTGGCCGGGCTGACATCGGGGCGCAAAAGGCTCTTCCTCGTTTTGCTTGGGCTAGCGGCCTTATCTAGTCTGATTGCTACCACGCTATTCGTCGCCCTCAACAGCGTCAAACCGGAGGCCGGCACACCCAATTGGGCTGTGAATAATGCATCATGGTTGTTGTACATTTTGTCCTTGCTTTTCTTCGCAGCCGCCTTTGTCGTCTGGGAAAGGTCCGACCATCCGCGTTCCGAGCGACCCGAATATATACCGGGCGACCGCCTGCCGAGGCGCGTGGAGTGGGTGCTGATGGCCGGGCTACTGGCTCTTGCGCTTATGCTGCGTCTGCCTGATCTGGACAATGTGCCGCCTGGCCTTTGGTTTGATGAGGCACAGAACGGCCTGGTCGCCAAACAGCTTCTCGCCCCAAACGCCATCCACCTGACCTTCATCAGCGAGCGAACGGAGATGGGAGCTTTATACTTCTACTTCCTCGGTTGGGCGCTCGAATTGTTCGGTAGCACAGTATGGCCGCTGCGCTTGCTTCCCGCGCTGGCAGGATCCCTCATAGCTCCGATGATCTACTTGCTCGCATCAAGGCTCTATGGCTGGCGTACCGGGCTGGCCGCAGCGGGGTTGGTTGCTGTGTCGTCGTGGAATATCACATTCAGTCGCTTCGGCATCGTATCCATGCTCACCGTCGCGCTCGATGTGGCGATTTATCTTTGTATAGCGCAAGCTATACGTACCGGGCGACTCGGCTATTACGCAGCGGGCGGTGTGCTGCTTGGGTTGGCATTGCAGGGCTATTACATATCTCGGCTCGTGCCGTTCGTGCTGCTGGCGGTTTTCGTGCATCAGTTGATTACCAATAGGATGCGGCTGATGCGTGCAGTACGGGTAGGTATAGTGGTATTTTTGCTGGGAGCTATCCTCGGCTTTTTGCCGGTCGCCACGTTTGCCGCGCAGAATTGGGATGCATATAACAGCCGCATCTCTGAAGCTTCGATATTCAGCCCGAACGGCAGCGACGGCAGACCCGACGCCTTCGAGCGCAGCCTCACCAAGCATGGTTTAATGTTCAATTGGCAGGGCGATTCGAATGGTCGCCACAATTTGCCCGGCAGGCCGATGCTTGATTGGGTAACTGCGGCGCTCTTTTTCGCGGGGCTGGGGACGTGCGTACTACGCGCCTGGCGGTGGCAATACTTCTTCCCTGTGGTGTGGCTCGTTGCGGCCACGGCTGGCGGGGTGCTTTCCTTGTTGTTTGAAGCGCCCCAAAGCCACCGTACCCTCGAAAACAGCGTCGTTACGGCTCTTATCGCGGGCATCTTTCTCGGCGAGGTCTGGCAGATGGTGAGCCGCGCTTTTGCTCCTCCGCCCCTTCGGGAATTACGAATTACGCAGGCCCAGCCAGAGACTACTGCGCCAGTCGCCAGGCCTGCGCGCAGGCTCTTTCCCCAGCGCCGCCCACAGGTTGCTACTACGCTACCTGTACGCAAGCATAAAGGCTCTTCCACCACGCTGCCTGTGCGCGCCCGGCCTCCCGAACCGGCTGCAATCTCAGTCGCTGCTACTTCTACTGTTGATCCTGTTGAGGAGGAGAGAACAGGGAACCTGGCGCATGGGCAGGAGGCTGTTTCTGAGCGTCGCTACAGCCGTCGCCTTGCCGTGGCTATGATAGCCAGCGCGGTGAGTCTTCTCGCCGTGATCGGTTGGGTCGCCACCGCTAATACCTACCGTTACTTCGAGGTCCAGGCGAAGGACAGGAGCGTTTGGAAGGAGATGTACACGTCAGAGACAGAAGCCGGTCGAGTCACGGCACGATACGGTTCTACTCATGACGTCTATATATCCTCGGTCTACTTCAAGCTGCCGCCAAGCCAGTACCTTGCGCCTGACCCGTCCGCATTGGAATGGAAGGGAATGCACACTTTGCCGCTGGAAGTTGCGCCCGAACGCGGTATTGTACTGGTGCTTGACCCGCAATCGGCAGCCGATATTGCCCGTATAGAGCGTATCTATCCAAATGCCACGTTCGAGCTGCTGCGCGCACCGGGCCTTGACCCTACGCCCCTTGTGTACACAGTTATCATCCCTGCCTCTGATGTAAGCGCGCTCTTCGGCGTGCATGCTAGCTTGTACGATGGAGCAGGCGGAGAGCCGCGCGAGGAAAAGACACTGCCTGGCGTGGAGTACAACTGGGACGGACCTGGCGTAAAGTCGGGTACGCTGAGGATGACCTCTTCTCTGAAGGTCGATAAAACTGGGGAATTCAAGTTTGACTTGGAAAGCGCGGGCGGGCCTTCGGACCTGAAAGGGCTGCTGGTGGATGGTTATGATGTGTCGGCAGGCACACCTATATCACTCGGCATAGGGTTGCATAGTATCGTGGTGACTGACACTGTTACCACCCCCAAGGGGATAACGCGCGTCACCTGGGCAGTTGAAGCCGGGCAGTTCGCGCCTATCGCGCCTGCAATGCTTTACGATCCACGTAAGATAGAGCCACGCGGGCTGACAGGCTCCTACCGCAAGGGCCAGGGCTTTGATACTCAGCCCGCCCTGATGCGTGTCGATCCGGTTATATCGTTCTATTTCCAGATCACGCCGCTTGAAAGGCCTTACACCGTCGAATGGCTGGGAAGCCTGTACGTTCCAGAGACAGGAGTGTACGGCCTGTCGACCGAGCAACTGACCTCCTCGCGCCTATTTGTTGACGGTAACGAGATATTGGTGAACAGCCAGCAGAACGCCATGCTAGAGGCTCGCCTCGATCTGAATAAAGGTTGGCATGATATCCGGCTGCTTTACTCTGACTTGCAAAACTATTCTCATGTCTACTTCTATTGGTCGCCTCCGGGCCGTGAGATGTCGATCATCCCGTCGGCTTTCTTGCGTCCGATGATGGGCCGGTATATCGAGCCTGAGAGCGGTCCCCTTCCTACGCTTGACGAATCAAACGGGAATAAGTTATCGGACAAGCGCCAAGTCGCTGGTAGTCCTGTGCCGACACAAACGCCTGGCTCTCAACCCGGTGTGACCCAGCCTCCCTCCGTACCAGGCACGCCTATCGAGCCTGAGCTTGTGCTAGGAGATGGATCAACAGACGGGCTATCTGGCCCCTTCACGGCGGCGGTAGATGGCAAGGGCATGATTTACATCTATACGGACAAAGATGCTACAGTCCACAAGTTCGACCCTGATGGTAAGCGTTTGACGAGTTGGACTGTGGAAGATGCAGGTGGCAAGCCGCTGGCCGAGGGGGCGGCGCTTGTGGTGAAAGATAATAGTCTGCTTGTGCTCGATGCGGGAACGTCAGAGGTGGTGTCATTCGACCTGGATGGGAAGTTGTTGGGACGCGCACTGCTTTGCGCCTGTTACTACCCTCGGGGCTTTTCGTTGTCGAGAGACGGCAACTTGTGGGTG
>JBDSDS010000109.1:0-7747 GCA_039920445.1 Chloroflexia bacterium | reverse complement strand
GCCATAGGCCACCGGAATAACGTCATCGTACTTACCGTGTGCCACGAAGAAGGGCTTGCCTTGCAGACCAGTGGGATTTGACTCCGGCACGGCGTCGGTAGGCACATAGCCGCTGTGCATGATAACGCCACGTACTTTCTCCGGGACGACAAGAGCCAGCGCCGCCGACATGAGCGCCCCCTGGCTGAAGCCCATCAGGTACAGTCGCTTCGGGTCGATTCGATAAGCATCTACCATGCTCTCTACGAACCGGCGCAACTTTTCCAGGCTCGATTGCACTGTCCTGGCGTCAGGCTCACCCAGACGATACAGGTCGTACCACGTGAAGCCCCCACCTAGACTGTTCGGAGCACGCGCGCTCACGATAGTGAGCCTGGGGTCGAGACCTTCCTCCAGGCCCATCAGGTCATACTCGTCCGCGCCACGTCCGTGCAATAAAAGCAGGCCGGGGCTGCGCTGTTGCTCTGGAGGGGCGGCTTGCGCCGGTCGCACTATGTGTGACAGGTTCAGTTCTGTTGTTCCGTCTCGCTCTTCGACCATCTCGCCTCGTTATTCCTTTATGCTCGTTGCCATATGACCAGAGCAAGTATACCGCTTTTTACAGGTTGCATTTGAGCCGTTGTTGAATATACTGGTAGGAACGTACCACATACAATTCTCTCACCACTATTATCTAAACCCTGACAATTCATAATTCAAAACTCAAAATTCATAATTCCTAAAGGCACCCATGCCAACAATACGACTTCCCGGCCTTATCGATCCGCATGTTCACCTGCGAGACCCCGGCGCGACACACAAGGAAGATTTCGCTACAGGCACAAGAGCAGCCGTAGCAAGTGGCTTCACCCTCCTGCTGGATATGCCGAACAACCCAGGCGATCCAACTATCTCTTCCGATGCGCTAGCCCGCAAGCGCGACGCGGCCAATGGAAGGCTCTTCTGCGATGTCGGCTTCTACTATGGCGCTACCCCCACGAACACAGGCACCTACGAAAAGGTAGCGTCCGACGTTTTCGGCCTGAAGCTTTACCTTGACCATACCACGGGCGATCTCAAGATAGACCGGCTTGAGACTATCAGGGATATTATGCTGGCGTGGCCGAAGCACAAGCCACTTTGTGTGCATGCCGAGGACCGTACACTCGCTATGGTGTTGGGTTTGCTCCCCTCGGTCGGGCGCGGGGTTCACATCTGTCATGTCAGCCAAAAGGTAGAGATAGAACTGATTCGGGATGCCAAAGAGCGCGGCCTGCCCGTAACATGCGAGGTAGCCCCACACCACCTGTACCTTACCGAAGACGACCTTCCACGGCTGGGGGGCCAGGGTGTGATGAAACCGCCGCTCTACCGAGGGCGAGATATCGACGCTCTCTGGTCTAACCTTGATGTAATAGATATGATCGCCACCGACCATGCGCCACATACGCTGGAGGAAAAGATGAGTGGTCCTGTGCCGTTCGGTGTGCCAGGACTGGAGACTTCCCTGCCTTTGATGCTAACGGCAGTCCACGCAGGTAAGCTCACTCTGGATAGACTTGTGGAGATGATGCATGGCGCGCCCGCGAGGATTTTCCGCACCCCAAAGCAACCTGATACGTTTATAGATATAGACCCAACGGTGCCGTGGGTCATCTCGTCCCATGCCCTCGAAACAAAGTGCGGCTGGACGCCTTTTGAAGGGATGCAGGTGCAAGGCGCTGTTACCTCCGTGGCGCTGCGAGGTCAAGAGATAGTGCGCGATGGGAAGATTATCTCCGAACATGGATCAGGGGTTGGCCTCAAGCCAATTGTTGCCCTGCCGTTGGCATAGACCTTGCACTTAATCTTCCTTACCAGCGAAAATGTAATATTGTATGTAATATAGGTAACGGCCATCAATAATGGGCGCGTAACTGAGGGCAAGAACTGGCATTCTAGAAGGAGTTATTATGCCCCGGAAATCGAAGAATGACAATGGCAAGCAGGACAACGGCGTTGTAGAGACGCATCGAAACGGTAAGACTAGCCTTCCGTTTGGGGTGTTACAAACGCCTTCTATAGGACCTGAGCCTGCCGCCACTGCGAAAGCCATAGCGGATAGCCCGGAAGGTGAGAGACTGTACCAGGATATCAAAGCGATTGAGCACGAGTCGCTGGAGAACCCGGATATCGAAGATGTGCTGCATGAGATGTCGGCCGCCGAAGAAGCAGAAGCCTTACCGATAACAACTACTATCGAACGTCTGGCTAAAGTATCCAAGGAGAGCGAGGACGACCATGTACCTGCCCCCAAGGTGCCTCTACGCCCGGCCTCCCGCAGGCGAACAGTTTTATCGCTCGAGGATGACGATGACGATGATGGCGAAGAAGAAAGCCTTGTAAGCAGCATTGATGCGCTGGCCGACCTCGACCCCGGATTTGTTACCGACCCCGTGCGCCTTTACCTGCGCGAGATCAGCCATGCGCCGCTCCTCACAAGTGAGCAAGAGCTTGAGATGGCACGCAAGATATCGGAAGGTGACGTTGCCGCGACGCAAAAGTTCGTGCTGGCGAACCTCCGGCTCGTAGTGAGTATCTCCAAGAAGTACGTAGGCCGAGGGTTGAGCCTGCTCGACTTGATCCAGGAAGGTAACATGGGCCTGATGAAAGCGGTCCATAAGTTTGACCCCTCGAAGGGCTTCAAGTTCTCTACTTACGCCACCTGGTGGATACGGCAGGGTATTCTCAGGTCTATATCCGAACATGCGCGCACCATACGACTACCGGCCCATATCGGCGAGGCAATGGGCAAGATTGCGCAGGTGAGCCAGGAAATATCGCAGCGCATGGCCCGCCCCGCCACCCCCGAAGAGATAGGCGAGGCAACCGGCATGACGGGCGAGCGCATTCGAGAGATTCTACGCGCTGCCCAGGCTCCTGTGTCAATCGACGCGCCCATCGGCGACGATAGCGATGAGAACCAATTGCGTGACTTTATCGGCGACGACCAGTCGGCAACACCTGAGGAAGAAGCGAGCCACGAATTGCTAAAGGACCATCTCGCCCTGACCCTCGAGAAGGTGTTGACTCCACGTGAGAAGATAGTGCTCCAGATGCGCTTTGGACTGGGCGACGGCCACCAATACCCTCTAGAAAAGGTAGGAGAAGTGCTAGGCGTCACCCGTGAGCGCGTTCGCCAGATAGAGGTCGAAGCGTTACGCAAACTGCGAGCGCCATCTCTTACTGAACAATTCAGGGATTACCTGTAGGATAGTAAGAAGGGGGCCGGAGCCTCCTCAACACGTGCCCTCAAGCGTACCGACAGAGCCGCTACCCCATCTGCCGGAGCCGAGCCTATTTTGCACTACCACTGCCTTAATTCGCGCCCCCCAGAACCTGCTTGCTCGTAGTGCGGCTGTTCAGGCCGTTGCCAGGGTCTTTTTGGCTGCATACAGGCAGAGAACGTCTAACGGCTTGTGATGTTATAATGCCTATCATTAGCATTAGGGCAAGATGGTCTGGCCATTAAATCGCTCGGCTATCAGGAGGGAAAATGGACTGGCGGCAATATATCCACTCAGATAGGGACGTCTTGTTAGGCAAGCCTGTAGTTAAGGGAACTCGGCTGGCAGTAGAATTCATACTTGAGCTTTTCGCTACAGGCTGGACAGAGGAGCAAGTCCTGGAGAATTACCCGACGCTCTCGCCCGATGCCTTGCGCGGGGTGTTTGCTTTTGCTGCGGATTGCGCTCGTGATGAGACAATCTATTCCTTACAAAGTAAGGCAGGGTAGTGCGTTTTCTTGCTAATGAGAACTTTCCCCTTTCAAGTGTCTTCCTGCTACGTAGTTCCGGTCATGATGTGTCTGCCATAATTCAGGACTCCCCAGGCGCCACCGATGAAGAGATTTTGAGCCGTGCAGTTGATGAACAGAGGATTATCCTTACTTTTGTCCGCGATTATGGAGAGCTGATATATCATTTGAGGAAGCCGTCACCTCCTGGGCTAGTATACTTTCGCTTTGAGCCAACAACACCAACCGAACCTGCGGAATATTTACTTCAATTACTGGGACAGCAAGATATCTCTTTAGAGAAGTTCACCGTTGCAGAGCGCAGCGTGATACGCCAACGACCATTACCATAAGTAGAGAATGTCAAGACTTCAGGTTAGCATCGAGCAGTTTCTCGACGATCACTACATCCCGCCACACACCGTCTAGACGACCATGTTTCTCGTATATTCCAACCTCGCGGAAGCCAAGCGATCTTAGCACGCCTCTACTTGCAGCGTTCTCAACAAATACCCGCGACAAGAGTTTCCAATATCCTGCTTTGGTAGCGGCTTCCATGAGTGCTTCCATCGCCAGACGTCCGGCGCCTTCCCCTCGGCGGCTACGCTCAACATAAACTGAGAACTCAGCAATGCCGGAGTAACAGTCTCGCGGGCGGTAAGACGACGTAGCGGCAAAAGCAATTACAGTCTCGCCATCTTCTACCACAACGATAGGGTGAACGCCGTCGAACCATGCAGTGACATCTTCGACCGAGCGCAAACGAGTCTCGAACGTGCCGACTCGGTCTTCTATGCCCTGGTTATAGATACGGGCTATGTTTGGCGCATCGCTGGGCGTGCTGTTTCTAGTTTGCATTTCACACAATATACCCCTGGCATATCTTATCACGTGGCAGGTGTAACATATGAACCCCTGGCACGTTTTATGAACAGTACATGGCTAGGTATTCTGAATATTATGCGGAAAACGCACCAGACGACCGATAGTAGCGTATACTAGGTGATAGTAGAGCACGGCAATTGACATTACTTGGGGTCAATTGATACAATAGTACTTAGTATATTTTATCACAAACTCGTAAGGGAACGCTTTTATATGACACGACTCCTCGACTCCATCAATGAACCTGCCGATATGCACGGATTCGTGCTTGGCGAACTTGAATTACTTGCCCAGGAAGTGCGCCAGGAGATAGTGAGCACTATCAACCTGATCGGAGGGCACTATGCCTCCAACCTCGGCACGGTCGAGCTTACAGTGGCTCTCCACAAGGTGTTCAACTCTCCGGTGGACAAGATCGTGTGGGACGTGGGCCACCAGGCATACCCTCATAAGATACTTACCGGCAGGCGTGAGCGCTTCAATACTATACGCCAATTTGAGGGTATAAGTGGGTTCCTGTCGCGAGAAGAAAGCGTGCATGACTGCTTTGGCGCGGGCCACGCCTCGACTTCTATTTCGGCAGGCTACGGCATGGCCGTGGCGCGCGACATCAAGGGCGAGGACTTCCACGTCGTTTCAGTCATAGGCGACGGCGCACTGACAGGAGGCATGGCCTACGAGGCGCTCCATAACGCGGGCTACTCCAACCGCCGCTTCATAGTCATCCTCAACGACAACGAGATGTCTATCGCGCCCAACGTCGGAGCAATCTCCAAGTACCTTTATAACGTCCGCACCGACCCACGCTATAACCATGCCAAGATGGGCGTAGAGCGCGCGCTTACGCACGTGCCTTTTGGTCCCAAGTTCCTCCACCTCGGCAAACGGGTCAAGAACTCTCTCAAGGAGTTCGTCGTGCCGACGATGATCTGGGAAGAGCTTGGCTTCACCTACCTCGGCCCTGTGGACGGCCACGACATAAGCCAGCTGCTTGATGTATTGGAGGCGGCCAAACAAAGCGAGAAGCCTGTATTCATACACGCCCTCACCGTCAAAGGCAAGGGGCACGACGTGGCTGAAGAGGATGCTGTCAAGTGGCATGCCGTGTCGCCTCCTGGTAAGCCCGATGCGCCCAAGCCCGCCGCGCCCAAGTTGCAGGAGATATTTGCGGACACCCTCATCAAGATAGCCCAGACAGACGAGCGCGTGGTGGCTATCACTGCCGCCATGCCCGATGGCACTTCGCTCAACAAGTTTGCCAAAGTATTTCCAGACCGCTTCTTCGATGTCGGCATCGCCGAGCAGCACGCGGTGACATTTGCGGCGGGCCTGGCGACCGAGGGCATCAAGCCGGTGTGCGCTATCTACTCCACCTTCCTCCAGCGCGCATACGACCAGGTCATCCACGATGTCTGTATCCAGAATCTTCCTGTGGTGTTTGCTATGGACCGGGGCGGCATGGTAGGCGACGACGGTCGCACCCACCAGGGCGTATTCGACATCTCGTACCTGCGACCCATCCCGAACATCGTCCTCATGGCCCCCAAGGACGAGAACGAACTTCAGCACATGCTTTATACCGCCATCCAGCATGACGGACCAATTGCCTTCCGGTTCCCGCGTGGCAACGGGTTCGGCGTGAAGATGGACGAGGGGCTAAAGGCCCTCCCTATAGGCAAGGCTGAGGTGTTGCGCGGTGGGCGCGACGTGGCGATTATCGCCTATGGCAATCCTGTGAACGAAGCGTTAGAGGCGTCAGATATCCTGGCGCAGGATGGCATCGAAGCAGCCGTTATCAACGCTCGCTTCGCCAAGCCGGTCGATGAGGAGTTGCTGACCGAGATCTCCCATAATTTCAGTCGTGTGATAACGGTCGAGGAGGGTGCATTGCCGGGTGGCTTCGGCGATGCAGTGCTTGAGTTCTACCACGCGCACCACGATCTGGCTGAGCCGAAGATTCGCTGTATTGCTGTCCCCGATCTGTTCGTGGACCACGGCCCGCAGGCGATGTGGCGAGACCGCTTCAACATGTCGGCGGCAGGTATTGTGCGCGAGGTGAAGCAGTACTTCCCCGACCTTTACACCACGCCACGCAAGGTAGCCGCCACTGCGCTCAGTGATAGGGGTTAGGGATTGGGGATCAGTCAAAAAAAGCCATGTGTAACCCTGCTGATCCCTGATCCCTCCGAATTATGCAGCCGAAAATCCTCCAGATTGGGGCAGGCCGTAAGACCCTGGCGGGTGCAGTCACCCTCGATATAAACCCGCGCGTCGATCCTGATGTCGTGTGGAACCTGAACGACTTCCCCTACCCATTCGATAGCAACACCTTCGATATAGTGCTGTGCGAGCATGTCCTCGAACACCTGGGCAACGTTATCCGGGTGATGGAAGAATTGCACCGCATAGTGAAACCGCGTGGCCGGGTATGGGTGCGCGTGCCCCACTTCAGCAGCCTCAACTTTAATACCGACCCCACGCATATCCACGCCTTCTCCTCCCGTAGTTTTGACTATCTCTGCCTCGACACCGATCTAGTGCGCTACGACTACTCGACGGCCCGCTTCCGCAAGTTGACAGCACGCATGACGATGAGACCACCCACCACCTTGAACTACTTGCTCATGCGCCTCATAAACCGCTATCTCTCATTCTATGAAGAACATCTGGCTTATATAGTTCCAGGCCAGGAACTGCTCTTTGTACTCGAAGTAGTGAAATGACGAGGCGTCAGTTGTTGGTTGTTGTTACCAACCCAACTAATGGGAGTGGCGAGAAATGCAGCTAAGAAATTAGAATAGGAGCATGAATGCAACAACATGTCCGAAATGTCCGAAATGTCAGCAAAGCCGCTACGTGGTGAAAGCAGGCTCCAACAGGGGAGGCAGCCAACGATTACTCTGTCAAGGGTGTCAGAGCTACTTCACACCTACACCAAAGCCGATGGGCTATGATCCACAGGTACACGAACAGGCGCTACGTCTCTACCTGGAGGGCAACAGCTTACGCTCTGTAGGTCGCATCTTGTATGTACATCATCAGAGCGTAGCCAACTGGGTGAACGCTGCTGAACACCAACCTCCTGAGCAGGTATCGGACCAAACACCC
>JBDSDS010000108.1:0-4857 GCA_039920445.1 Chloroflexia bacterium | reverse complement strand
CTGCACTATTTGCTCGTGTTGCTAACCACTCAGGTTGTAGACCCCACTGTTAGCGCCACCTTCGTACGTCTTCCCTCGGCGCTTGCAGGAGCGTTTACCCCACTTCTGACATACGGGCTGGGACGTGAACTATTCGGCAAGGCTCAAGGTCTGCTGGGTGCGCTACTGGTAGCTTTCTCGATGACTTTCCTCGAATACTCCCAGGACTTACGCCCTTATGCCATATTTACCATGCTCACCTGTCTGTCAGTTTACTGCCTCTTAGTAGCGGCCCGCACGCGGAAGGCCGGGTGGTGGCTCGCGTTCACACTTGCCGTCATAGCGAATATGTATAACTCATATGTTGCGATAACGATGGCCCTCCCTCCCTTGATCCTGATGCTTCTGTGGCTTGCGCTCAGATTGTGGCGGGAAAAGGGCAAGTCTCGGAGATCGGTGCTATACGCCGGTACATCACTCCTGGCTATTGGATTGGCATCTATCCCGTTATTATTGGACATGTTGCGAGTTCCACGCGCCCTTGTGAATTTAGGGAGTTTATCACTCGACAGTACCCTAAGCTTGCTGGTGGTGATCACGAACTGGTACACCGAGTTCGACCTGGATGGTCAATGGGCAACCGTTGCCAGCGCTTTAACGCTTGTGCTCGCCCTCTACGGGGTTTACTCGGCGGTTCGTGGCGGCCATAATCGTGGGATCGCCATATATGGCCTGTTCCTGCTGTTACCCCTGCTGATAATGTCCCTGCTGATGACCAGCAACTTCGTCACCCAGCGATACGTGCTTTTCGGCCTTCCATTCTATCTCCTGTTGATCAGCCATGCGCTTATATCCTTCACCACGTCAGGGAATGCAAAGGAAATAGAAGCAATTCACAATTCACAATTCACAACACATAATTCCATCAGGTTCGCCCCGGCGCTGGTGGTTGGGCTTGTTTTCGCGGTGGGTGCCTACAACTACACTACTATAGATAATGTAGATAGCGTGCCGTCGAGGGCCGATTTCCGTGCGGCAACACGATACATCTCCGAGAGTGCGGGACCGGAGGACGTTATCGTGTTTGCGGATAACTATGCCCGCGGCCTAACCGTAAGCAATTTCTACTGGCACGGCAGTCCGCCTTCTCCCCTCTACGATGCGCGCGATACGAGGCTGACGACGCACGAGCGGAAGGGGTCCATTTACTGGGTGGTTAGCAGGCTAGGCTCAGAATGGTTAGGGTCCTTATCTACTCCTGAGCAGGGGTGGGCCGAGGTGCAGCCCTTCCTCGATGGTGTAGTTCTGCGAGAGGACAGCACGAATACAACTATGCTGGAAAGTCTTGAGCGCATGGTAGAGAAGAATGAAGCCATACGTCCTGAACATGGATTCACGAAAACGTTACGCGGTTGTGTTTACCAGGCACAAGGCGATGTCCCTAAGGCAGTGTCTGCTTATATAGCAGCAAATACAAACTCGAACCCAATATTAGGAGGCGAGTACCTCAGGACGGCTACCGGCTTCGAAATACGCGGTGACATTGTTGAAGCGTGGAGGGAAGCCTCTGTATCCAAAGCGCTGTACCCGGCCAGTTCCGATCTGCACAGGTGGATGTCCGGGCAGCTGACAGAAGAAGGTTACTCAGATCAGAGCCAGGTAGAAACGCAAATCGCGGACGCCCTGGAGATCCAAAGGTGAAGATGCAGTTAGACATGCCCACAAAGTTCCTATGAGACATACTCCTACAGACCAAACACACGATTGGTGTGTTATCAGCAAATAGTATGCTCAAGGAGTCGACCGCACTGCTTTGGTGTGGCTGCTTGTGGGCGGCATCCGTTGGTCTTCTGCCCGACTATTTGCGACGGAGCAGCCATACATGTCTGGCTTCCCCGCCGCTCAACCACGACTTGTATGGTAACGAGTCGATTGCCGTGTACCCGTCGACAAGCAGATCGCTGACCTTATAAAAAATGGCAATCCCACTAGCTGAGCGTGCAGTTGAAGGTTGATTGTGGGTACTTGATTGTTTCCAGTACAGACCCTGCCACTCAAGACCAGCATCAATCTGCTCCCCTGGCGTACCGCGTTCTACCAGCCGGTTCGCGGCCTCCCACCGCACTCTTGCGTGCTCCATGTAGTCTCTCATGCACACTATGGAAAAGGTGGCCAGGACCCCCACTGTCACCCACCGGAGAAAAACACCACTTGCCAGCTTATTATTAGCTTGGTCCATTGCGCCGATGCGGCGTAATGCTGGAATCATAAGCAGGGGGAGTATCGGCAGCATATAACGGTCAAAGAGCAAGGGAATAATGCCAATTACCAAACCCGCCATGAGTACCGCCAGTACGTAGAGCATCCAGGCAGGGCCGGCGTGACGCCCAAACCGTTGCCTCAACCCTGGCTCTTGTAATGCCCTCTCTATAAGGGCCGCTACATACAACGATAGGATAAATGCGCTACCTATGCCAATGACCGCCCACACTGGTTCGCTCCAGATAGGTGCGGCGTTGTAATAAAACATCACGAAGCCCCTATGGTCCAGCACATTACCATTCGGGGGAAAGGCACTCCCGTTATAGTGCGTGTTGACAAAGATTAGCACAGAAAGTATTACAAACGTCGGGAGGGCTAGCAGTACTCGCCGAGGCCGTGTGAGAATAGGAGCGATAAACAACCCAACTGGAGTAATCACGAGGCCAATAAAGGGTGCTCTCGCTAGCAAGAACCCCAGTGGATCGGCAACTATGCCCGACACCATACTTGGCAGGAAGTTCGGGGGTTGGGTCCTTTCCCACAGGCTGAAAGAGATAGCTACGAGAAGGGGAGCCGCCGCTATCGCTATGGCACTGCGCCAGGTCCACCTGCGTGACCAGAAGAGATAAGCAAGTGCCGCCACTATCAGGATCGCACCGGGCTGCCGTGCCAGGTAAGCGATGGAGGTCATGATGCTGCCTAGCCACAGCCACCGATCACCGCTGCCCTGGAAGCCACGCACATAGAAGAGGCTAGCCAGGATCCAACAGGTAAGGAAGGTCACATCCGTCATAAAAGTGTAGCTTAGATAGACGTACAGGGGATTGAAACCCAGAGTGGCCATTCCAAGCAGGGCAGCATTTGGCGAGACCGATAAATGGCGCAGTAACAAATAGAATCCGGCAAGGCCAATGATGCTGGCCACTAGCGTGGCCACGCTCAACACGGTGAAGCTCTGGCCGAACACTGCAACGAATAGTGCTCCCCACACCACGTGGCTCAGCAGGTTGGCCTGTGCCTGCTCAGGGGGGTGATAATTCCACGTGAGCAGATCGGAAACTGAACGTGAGTATATCCAATCATCGGTCATTGGGAAAGTGCGCACTGGCGGTACCAGGATCAGCACCAGTAACACACCCAGGACTAGCATGACGAGATTTCGGGCGTCCTCCTTGCTCATCATGGCGTGATTTCACTCGCTATTATGTGACACAGTTTCAAAACTATCACTTCTTCACTCTCTATCCCTTCCTCTTCTATCTTGGCGCAAAGCTGAGCACGCGGGGTCAGGTGCTGCGCGGGCATGCTTTGATGTGTGCCATACATAACGATCTGATCTTCTTTGCTACTTTGATACTACTTTATAACCTAATGCTGAACTTCTGGTATGACGGAATTCTGGCTAAGCGCGTTAGGGACAATCACGTTTCCGCACTGTGAGAACTCACTATTTTCTTTGCAAAGTACACAGGCTCTCACGGCTATACGTGTATAGCATGTGGAACAACCGTGCATTTTCTTATTGCCCAAAGCCTTGTGGTATAATACGACGCAAGGATTTACCCCTTGACATTACCTAAAGGGAAAGTACCAAATATGAAAGTAATTTTGACCCAGCCGGTTCCGGGCTTGGGCGAACCAGGCACAATCAAGGAGGTCGCCGACGGCTACGCCCGCAACTTCCTTCTACCACGCAACATGGCGGTGGCTGCCACACGTAGCGCCGTCAAACAGGCCGAGTCCCAGGCTAACGTCTATGCCAAGCGCGCCAACAAAGCACGCGAGCAGGTACAGGGCCAGGCGTCTAATGTCGAAGGCAAGACGGTTATCATCCGCGCTCGCGTCGGCTCTGAGAACAGACTCTATGGCTCGGTGACAGCAAACGACGTGGCGGATGCTATGATGGCACAACACGGCATAGAATTGGACCGCCGCAAGATCGAGATGGGTGAGACGATCCACCGCACAGGCACCTATACCGCCACCACCGATTTCGGCAGCGGGATTACAGCAGGCTTCAATGTCGAGGTCGCCCCGGAAGCCGCAGGCGCACACGGCAAAGCCACCAAAGCATCAGGCGATACGGCATCTCCCACCATGCAGGCAACTGACGATGCTCCGGCATCCGATGATGCTGCCCTAGCAACCGACGATGCTCTGACATCAGACGAGGCTGCTGCTCCCATCGCTGACGACACCGCCTCCGAGGAGCAGGCCGAAGAAGAAGTAGAAGCCAATCCCAGCTAACGAATTATGAATTATGAGTTTTGAATTATGAATTGATTGGTCGAAGAAATTTGTCCATTGTAATTATGGTCTAATTCAAAACTCATAATTCATAATTCATAATTGAACTTTACTGGCGGCTACAACTCGAGGACGTAGCAAAGAGTAGAGTAATTTTTAGAGTTTTAGAGTTTAGTTTTAGTTTTGCTATAACCAAAGAGGTAGCTGCGCTATGGTATCGGCAATGCCCGTGTCCCAGATGGTCGAGCGCCCGGTTCCCTACGATGTGGGGGCCGAAGAGGCCGTTCTGGGGTCTCTCCTTCTCGACCGCGATTCGGTAATCAAAATTGCACCCTTCCTCCAGCCTCAGGACTTCTACCGCGAGGCCCA
>JBDSDS010000107.1:0-3578 GCA_039920445.1 Chloroflexia bacterium | reverse complement strand
CCCCGGCCCTAAAAGGAGAGGCTTATATGGCTGTACGTACCGCGCAAAGCAAAGAAGCAGGGCGCGCACCACTTCCCCTCACGAGCCGCCTGGATAAATGGTGGATCAAGCCGGTGCTCACGGTCATCGTGCTTGGCGGCTTTGGCCTATATTCTCTGTGGCGCGCTTTCGAGAACCAGTTTTTTGAGTTCGGGCCATATTTGACCCCCTTCTACTCGCCGGAGGTGCCGCTTGAGTGGGAGCTTGCTGGCTGGAAAATCTCCCCTGCGTTCTACATCCTTGTCTTTCCCCTCAGCTTCCGCCTGACCTGCTACTATTACCGCCTCGCTTACTACCGCGCCTTCTTCCTCGACCCGCCAGCCTGCGCTGTATCCGAACCGTTCCCTCGCAAGCGCTATACAGGCGAGCGGCGGTTCCCATTGATCCTCCAGAACCTGCACCGTTTTGCCTTCTATGCAGCGGCGATATTTATTGTGATCCTGTCATACGACGCCATCAAAGCGTTCTTCTGGGAGGACGGCTTCCATATGGGCCTCGGCACGCTTATCCTTATCGGTAATGTTCTGCTGCTGGCGCTGTATACATTCTCATGCCACTCGTTCAGCCATCTCATCGGGGGGCGGCTCGACTGTTATTCGTGCTCCCTCGTCAGCAAAACACGCCATGGCATCTGGAAGCAAGTCAGTTTCCTCAACTCGCGCCACTCTCTCTACGCCTGGGCCAGCCTCATCTCAGTAATGGTAACAGACATTTACATCCGGTCGGTGGCTTCGGGAGTGATACAGGATTTCAGGTTCTTTTAGTACGAAACCGTCAAGGCGCCAAGAACCCGCCAAGATCATTTATTGTTTTTTTGTTGTGATAGCGTTGAGAGTTAGGTGACATAGATGATAAGACAGCCGGACGAGGATGTAGATGCATGGGCGCGGGCGGCTATTGGGGCGGCTATTGAGGTGCATAGCCTGCTTGGACCTGGGCTGCTGGAAGCCTTATATGAAGAAGCCCTTTGCGTGGAGATGGCGATAAGAAGCATACCTTTTACTCGACAGGTGCCGGTGCCAATGACGTATAAGGGGCGGGAAATAGGGCTGGGAAGGCCCGACATATTAGTAGCTGACGCGCTCGTAGTCGAATTGAAGACCGTTGAAGCATTAGCTCCTGTCCATACAGCTCAAGTGCTCTCCTACTTACGAGCAACCGGCTACCAGCTAGGTCTCCTCATCAACTTCAACGTATCAGCCCTCAAACAAGGTGGCATCAAGCGCATTGTCCTCACCAAGCGTCCAGAAACGAGTATTGCAACCACAAACATATCTAATAACCACAATCCAATCAAACAATAAGAATCTTGGTGGTTTCTTGGCGCTCTTGGCGTCTTGGCGGTTTCGTACATATTGCTAGGGAGCACTTCTAATCTATGGACTCTTACGACACATTTCAACATGATGTCCTGATAATAGGGGCAGGAGGCGCGGGCTTGCGGGCCGCTATCGCGGTGGGTGACGCCGGATTGAGCGCGGGCGTCGTCTGCAAGTCGCTGCTCGGCAAGGCGCACACCGTCATGGCTGAAGGCGGTATCGCAGGCGCGCTCGGCAACCTCGACCCCGACACCTGGCAGACCCACTTCATGGACACGATGAAGGGCGGGCAGTTCCTCAACAACTGGCGGACAGTCGAAATCCTGACGAGAGAGGCCCCGGAGCGCGTGCTCGAATTGGAGCAATGGGGAGCCGTCTTTGACCGCACGCCCGACGGCCTGATCATGCAGCGCCCGTTCGGCGGTCATACCTATCGCCGCCTCAACCACGTGGGCGACCGCACAGGGCTTGAGCTAATACGCACACTCCAGGATAAAGCTGTTGCAACCGGCATGAAGTGTTACATGGAAACCACCATCACCCGGCTGCTGAAGGATGGCGACCGCGTGGTCGGCGCGTTCGGCTACAACCGCGAGACGGGGCGCTTCTTTGTCATCAAGGCGAAGGCAGTGGTGCTGGCGACGGGCGGCTGGGGCAGGATGTACAAGGTAACATCCAACTCGTGGGAGTCGACGGGCGACGGGGCGATACTGGCCTACGAAGCGGGGGCAGACCTGCTCGGCATGGAGATGGTGCAGTTCCACCCGACCGGCATGGTGTGGCCTCCCGGCGTGCGCGGCCTGCTCGTCACCGAGGGCGTGCGCGGCGAAGGCGGCATACTGCGGAACGGCAAGGGCGAGCGATTCATGTTCGACCCCAAGTACATGACGCCCACCTATAAGGGTAAGATCGCCGAGACCGAAGAGGAAGCCGCTCGGTGGCTCGACGACAAGGCCAATAACCGTCCGCCACCCGAATTGCTGCCGCGTGATGTCGTGGCGCGCGCTATCTACCGAGAGGTGCTGGCAGGGAATGGCACCGAGCATGGCGGCGTCTACCTTGATGTGACGCATCGAGGCGCAGATTTCATCAAGCGCAAACTACCGAGTATGTACGAGCAGTTCCACGCGCTCGGCGACGTAGACATCACCAAAGAGCCGATGGAGATCTACCCGACCATCCACTACACGATGGGCGGTGTGCAGGCCGAATCGGAAACGGCAGCAACCACCATATCGGGCCTTTATGCGGCGGGCGAGACATCGGCGGGCGTGCATGGCGCGAACCGTCTGGGTGGTAACGCCCTGTGCGACATCCTCGTATTCGGCAAGCGTTCTGGAGAAGCGGCGTCGGCATACTCTCAACAGGTAGGGCACGGCCAGATTGACGAGGCAGAGTTGAGGGAAGAGGCAGCGGGCCTGCTGGCGCCATTCGAGTCGTCAGGCAGCGAGAACCCCTACCTGCTAACCCAGGAGCTACAGGCCGTCATGCAGGAGGGCGCGATGATCGCCCGCACCGAAGAAGGCCTGACGAAGTGTCTACAAAGCGTGCTGGAATTGGGGGAGCGCGCGAAGCATCTGCGTATTGAAGGCACGCGCCTCTACAACCCCGGCTGGCACACAGCCCGCGACATCCTGAACATGCTCAAGGTGTCGGAGATAATCGTGCGCTGCGCCATCGAGCGGCGTGAGAGCCGGGGCGCGCAGTGGCGTCTCGACTACCCCGATCCCAACCCTGAGTGGGGCAAGATGAACCTTATCGCCGCCAAAGATGGTGACAAAGTAAGGATAAGCACGCGCGCTGTGCCGGAAATGCCGCCGGAGTTGGCCAATCTGTTCAAGGATAAGTAGATGGGAAGTGTTAGCATTACGGAGCGTGAGCGTACAAGATCAAATAAGCTATACATAGAGTTGACAGGGTATGTATTCATCTCGCTTATATCACTGCTTTTTCTGTTCCTCGTACTGGTACCTTTCTATGTTGATGGCATCTTTAAGATCGAGAATTATCAGTTATATGGTGTTGTAGTCCCGCCTACATACGCATTGTACCAGGGACAGAGTTGGAACAGTCCAGTCATGGCTCTAGCAAGTTTGTCGGGCCTTTACATTTCATGTCTGGGTTTGCCCTCGTTCTTAGCTCTATTCATTGCTTCATTAGGGCGTGTCTGCAAAATCCTGTAAAATAGGAGGTATGAGTCCAAAACAACATAGACACGAA
>JBDSDS010000106.1:0-7459 GCA_039920445.1 Chloroflexia bacterium | reverse complement strand
GGGTCCGCCCCTACATCTTCGGATTTCGCACTCCCAGTAAAAGGTGAATTATTTATTACAGGAATCCCAGGCACGCAAAGAGGGTAGGCTCATCACCTACCCTCTCTCATTATGCTATTTCCGTTGCGCGACTACGCCCTGGTCTTGCTCATCGTGCGTAGACATCGGGTGCAGATATGCACGCGGCGATATTCGCCGTCCACCATCATGCGCTTGGACTGTATATTCGGTACCCAGCGGCGCGGAGTCTTATTAGCCGCGTGGCTAATGTTAGAGCCATAACTTGGCTTTTTCCCGCACACGTCACACATTACCGCCATGCTGTAACTCCCCTCCTGCCCTTTACTAATCCAGGCTTTTCTAGTATATTGTTATGCGGCCATACTTATACATCGGCCTAATTGCCGCACAGCTATTTATCTTACCATATCACCCTGCGTTTGACAAGGCTCAAGATGACTACCTCCAGGCACCGCAAAGACCCCCAGAACTTCAATCTTGGCCAACCCATTACCTCCGATGGAAATGGGTCGGAGGCGTCCCAAGAGCCATCCAATGCGAGCAGTTCTTCCGTGAGCGAGGAGACCTCTTTCGGTAAAATCGAGGTGTCGCCCAAGACAATTTCTCATATCGCCAGCCGTGCTACTCAGCAGTCATACGGTGTCGTTGGACTGACCTCCCGCCATGCCAGGCCGGGCTGGGCCGAGCTTTTGCGCCGCGAGGAAGAATACAAAGGAGTAGTGGTTAAGTTCTCCGGCGGCAGGGTGATAATCGACCTCTACGTTGTGATCGAATACGGCACACGCATCTCCGAGGTGGCGCGCAATATCATGAGCAGCGTCAAGTTTGCCGTGGAGTCTGCGCTCGGTGTGCCTGTTGTCCAGGTGAATGTAAACGTCCAGAATATACGCGTTAGCGAATAGTGCCTGCGATCAATGACGATTGACCAACACAACATACCGGAATCAGCACGGCCTACTATGCCCAGTCGTCCTGCGTCTCCTACTGGACCCGGCGAGACGTGGAGTGGGGACGATCTGAAGCTTGCCCTAGCCGCAGCCTCCGTCTGGTTGGGGCGCAACATAGAGGTGCTGAACGCCCTCAATGTCTTCCCCGTGCCCGACGGCGATACCGGAACCAACATGGCGCTTACTATGCAGGCAGCCGTGAAACAGGTTGCTGCTTTGCGTGGGCGACCGGCGAGCGAGGTCGCCTCCGGCGTGTCGCACGGCGCGCTCATGGGAGCCAGGGGCAACTCGGGGGTGATTCTTTCGCAGATATTTCGTGGATTTGCCGAAGGGATAGCGGGCAAAGAGAGCATCTCGGCGAGGGATTTCGCGGCTGGGCTTGCTGTCGCTACCGTCACAGCCTACAGGGCAGTGCTGAAGCCGGTAGAGGGTACGATCCTTACAGTTATCCGTGAACTCAGCGAGGGCGCCCAGGCCGCGGCGCAAGACCGTGATGAATTTGGTTTTGTGCTTGCCGAAACAGCAAAGGCAGCCAAAGAATCGGTTGCTCGCACCCCCACTCTGCTCGACAAACTGCGGGAGGCGGGTGTCGTTGACGCGGGCGGGCAGGGATTATACATGATTATGGATGCGCTCAGCCGTTTTGTGGCGGGCGAAGACTTGAGTGAGAGCGAAGTAGCAGAGGCGACAGGCTCAAAGGCTGACATGGATCTCGGCCATGCCTACTTTGAGCACGGGGAGTACGGCTATTGCACAAACTTCATGGTCAGCGGGACCGGCTGGGATTTCGATCAGGTGCGGGAGAAGATTGCCGCGATGGGTGACTCTGCTGTGATTGTGGGTGACGACAGGCTGGTAAAGGTGCATATACATACCGAAATGCCGGGCAGTGTCCTCGACTATGCCTGCGGCCTCGGCAGCCTGAGCCAGATTAGCATTGCCAACATGCAGGACCAGCACGATGAGTTTATTGAGATGCATCTCGATGGGGCGGATGGCACCAAGCCCAACGGTGCAGGGTCAGTCGATGAACCGCCTCCTGTGGCGCAAGGTAGGATAGCGGTCCTGGCAGTCGCCTCCGGCGCGGGGTTAGTAAAGACGTTCAGGAGCATGGGCGCGACAGCCATCATCGAGGGTGGCCAGACGATGAAACCCAGCACGGAAGACTTACTCAAGGCGATTGAGAAGGTACCGCAGGATGAAGTGATACTACTACCGAACAACGGCAATATAATCCCTTCTGCTCGCCAGACCCAAAGCCTGACTACCAAGCAAGTGGCCGTTGTGCCCACAGACACGATGCCTCAGGGTATGGCAGCGTTGATAGCCCTCAACTATGAAGCATCTCTTGAAGAGAATGCCCGCACGATGGAGGCTGCCGCATCCAGGGTACAGACAGGTGAGGTCACGCGGGCCGTTCGTGACGCCAGCGTGCAAGGTATCGCAGTGAAATCGGGTGATATAATCGGCCTTCTCAATAATTCTCTTGTGGCAACCGGAAGCGACAGGGATGAGGTGGCCCTCGACCTACTTCAAAGGATGGAGGCCGCTGACCTGGAGTTCATCACTATTTACAGTGGTGGCGACCTTGACGCTGAGGTAGCTGAGGCATTTCGTGACCGCGTACAAGAGCATTATACAAACGCCGAAGTTGAGCTAGTAGATGGGGGCCAGCCATTTTACGATTACATTATCTCCGCCGAATGACCCGGCTCGCTTGTCGTTTGGCCATCTTTACTCATATTCTTATGCAACCCCAAGTTCTAGATTTCCGCACACCCCACTCTAATCATGCCTCGTATTAAGTTAGTAACCGACAGCAGTTGCGATATTCCTGATGCCCTGGCGCGGCAGCTTGATATTACTGTGATTCCTCTTACTGTAGTCCCATCCAACGTGACGGTGCAAAGCTCACAGTTCAGCACAGATTTACTGCGAAGAGGGGCAAGGCAGAATATACCCGCTGTCCAGGTTACCGCACCTTCCATAGAAGAGTTTACGCGTGTCTATCGCTCATTGCGTGACAGTTGCGACGGCATCCTTTCGGTGCATGTCTCCTCCAGGTGGAGCGACGTGGTGTCGAACGCACTAATTGCGCGAGAAGCGTTCGGGCCGATAGGCAAGGGCGGGCCGTTCCCAATAATGATAGTCGACTCGGCTGCGTTCTCGATGGGCCTTGGGTGGATCGTGCTTGCGCTGGCTCGTGCGGCCTCAAGCGAGCAGTTAGACCTTGCCCGCCTGGCACGCATGGCTACCCGGCTTGCCGAACAGGTGCACGTGGCCTTCTTCGTCGAGCAGATCGACCACCTGGTGCGCGGCGGTCCGGGCGCGAGACTTCTTCCGCAGATAGACAGCATCGCTTCAAGCAAGCCACTTCTGCACCTTGACGAGGGGCAGGTTACGGTCTACGAAAAGACGCGCTCACGCGCAAAGGCCCGCGACGCCCTCTATAATTTCGTGGAGGACTTTCCCAAAATAGGCGAATTAGCGGTCTTCCATACCGGGGCGCAGAATGATGTCGAGCATCTTCTAACTCGTATCGGCGCTATCTACCAGCGTGACCGAGTATTGATCCTGCAGCCTGGCCCCGCAGTGGCGGCATGGCTCGGTCCGGAGGCTCTGGGCGTTGCGGTGCTCGAGGGCGAGGAGTAAGTGCGAGTATGATAACAACGCGACGTGTAAAAGTCGTAATTGATAGCGGTGCGGATGTCCCTCCTGATATAGCCGCTGAACTTGACATAACCGTTATACCCCTGCTTGTCCATATAAGCGGCAAGACCTATCAGGATGGGGTCGATATTAGCGGTCAGGCACTCTATGCCGAGCTTGAGGCAGCACGTAGCGTCACTTCGACTTCACTGCCATCTCTCGACGCGCTGGCCCAGGCATACAGGCGCTTGACGTGCGAAGGGTATGACGTTGTAAGCATCCACATCTCCTCAAAGCTGAGTGGGACCTTCAACGCCGCGCTCATGGCGTCGACCGCTAACGGAGTGCCGCCTGAGTCGATAGCGGTAGTAGATTCGCGCACGTTGTCTATGGCCCACGGCTGGGTTGCTATTTGTGCTGCAGAAGCCGCACGAGAGGGCAAGTCCCTCGATGAAGTGGAGGCTGTTGCTGTATCGGCGGCGTCACGTGTTGGCATCTACGGCGCGCTTGATACGCTGGAATATGTTGTGAGGTCGGGTAGGCTGGGTAAGCTGCCCGGAGCGATAGGAAACATGCTTGACATCAAGCCGATTTTGACCATCAAACCTAATGGCGAAGCCGAGATCACCGACCGCCTTCGCAGCAGCAAGAAGGCGCTTGAGCGGATTGTTGAGCTTACCACCGAGCAACAGCCGTTAGAACGCCTGGCGGTATTGCACGGAGCGAACGAAGATGGAGCAAACCGCCTCATGTCGATGTTGCAGCCGCTCGATCCACCCCAGCCGGTCATCACGGGACATATCGGGGCGGTATTGGGAACGCACCTCGGTCCCGGCGCGGTAGGCGTATGTTTTCTCCGAAAAGAATAGACTCATCTGACGAATTATTAATTTTGAGTATTGAATTATGAATTACGGGAATAGATCGCACTTGGGAAGTCGGCGTTGGAGGAGCACGTTTAGAAGTCTGTTATAGATTGACACCCTCCGTAACTCAAAATTCACAATTATAATCCGCCCAGATTTCCACTCTGCTTCACTATCCCCTCATACTAAGGTAAAATAGGCTTACCTACTATCGATCCCGGCAATTTACCGGGTCACAATCCTGAGATAGACCTTGCCTATTCCCACGAACGTCTTCAAGAATATACTGCGCCTTGAGGAACACAAAGGCTTCAGTGATGCCGCCGTATCGGGTGGCCTCGAAGCCTTCGCGCGCCGGTGGGCCGACCAGATGGCGCAGGCTGACCGTTCCGCAAAGAAGGCGGCGGATGCCATCGTCCATACCTTGGATGCTTACTCAACGGCTGCTGCCGCCGACCGTCGCACTGCCGTGCAGCGTGTTTCGGAGATGCTAGCCTTGATAGACAAGGGAGGTCCTGATATTCCATCATCCGTGCGAACAGCGGGTATCAATGGTCATGGTAATGGGGCGACGGACAATCTGATCGCAAGCAACGGTAATGGATACAACTCAGCGACACTCAGCGACTTTACAGGGTTCGATGATGAAGATTATGGCGCTAAGGCTCCGATTTCTTCCATCAGGAGCGGCATCGCTCCAGCGGCATCGCCAACGCTCAATCCTCAAGCCGCAGGTAGCTCTCGGACCGCCCGCCGCAATGCAACAGTAGACTCGCCCGTAACGGTCCTCAAGGGAGTACAGGAGGCAACTGCGCGTCTTCTCAAGCGGCTGGGCATGTACACGGTGCGTGATGCGCTCTTATTCTTTCCATTCCGGTACGACGACTTTTCTGACCTGAAGCCGATAGCCGAACTGCGGCCCGACGTCAACCAGACAATAGTAGGCACAGTATGGGACGTCGAAGTCCGTCAAACCCGCAATGGCAGGCCGATGGTCACCGCTACGGTGGCCGACGAGAGTGGTATCACCACAGTGACCTGGTTCAACCAGGAATACGTGGCGCGGCAACTAAAGCAAGGTGAGCCGATTGTTATCTCAGGAAAGCCTGTTGCTTTCACCAACCGCCTTCAGTTTAGCGCGCCGGAATGGGAACCATACGACACCGAATTGCTACACACAGGGCGCATCGTTCCTGTTTACCATTCAACCGAAGGTCTGTATAGGCGCACTCTCAGGCGCATTATGCACGACGCGGTAGACCGTTTCGCCGAGCAGATGCCAGATTATATGCCCGCGTGGATTAAGCGAGATGCCCAGATTGTAGATTTGACGACGGCCCTCAAGCAGATACACTTCCCGGAATCGAAGCTGGACGCAGCTCAAGCGACCAAAAGGCTTGCTTTTGATGAGTTCCTGATGATCCAACTTGGGATGCTCCAACGCAAGCGCGAATGGCAGCAGTCAAAGCAAAGCATGCCTCTGGCCGCCCCCGCCGGTATGATAGATCGGTTCTATAAAACACTCGCTTTCAAACTGACGAGTGCCCAGGAGCGCGTGGTAGGCGAAATCCTCGCAGATATGCAGGGGGCTGTGCCTATGACGCGCCTATTGCAGGGTGACGTCGGCTCCGGGAAAACTGTCGTTGCGGCGGCAGCCTTGTTGGTGGCTGTTGAGAATGGAGCGCAAGGTGTGCTGATGGCCCCAACAGAGATACTGGCCGAGCAGCACTTCAAAAGCCTAACCAATATGCTTGACGGCTTTGAACTGAATGGGCGGTCGGTGAACTTGCGCCTTTTGAAAGGGAGCACGCCACGCAAAGAAAAGAAAGAGGTCTATGAGGCAGCGGCAAATGGCGAGGTCGATATCGTTATCGGCACGCACGCTGTCATCCAGGAGAGCGTGCTGTTCAAGAAGTTGGCGCTGATAGTAGTTGATGAGCAGCACAGGTTTGGGGTGGTGCAACGCGACGCTCTACGCCAGAAGGGGATGGCGGCAGGCCTGATGCCCCACACGCTTGTAATGACCGCCACGCCGATTCCACGCTCACTTGCCCTGACTATCTACGGCGATCTCGAAGTATCGGTGATTGACGAGATGCCTCCCGGTCGAAGACTGATCAAGACCCGTTGGGTAGATGGGTTGCGTCGTGAGCAGGCGTATGAGTTTATCGAGAAGAAGGTAGCCGAGGGAAGGCAGGCATTCGTTATCTGCCCTCTGGTTGAGGAGTCTGACAAGATAGAAGCTAAAGCTGCGGTCGCCGAGCACGAGAGGCTCCAGGCCGAGGTCTTCCCTGACCGCAAGTTAGCCCTGCTGCACGGGCGGATGAAGCCGAAGGAAAAGGACGAGGTGATGGCAGGCTTTCATCGCAAGGAGACCGACATCCTCGTGTCAACAAGCGTTGTCGAGGTCGGCATAGATGTGCCAAACGCCACCGTCATGCTCGTGGAAGGCGCTGACCGCTTTGGACTCTCCCAGCTTCACCAGTTTCGCGGGCGCGTGGGTCGGAGTGAGCACCAATCGTATTGCATTCTGCTGGCTGACAACGCTCAAGGCGTGGCGTTTGAGCGCATGCAAATCATCCAGGAAACGCACGACGGCTTCCAGCTAGCCGAGGAAGACCTAAAAATAAGGGGTCCGGGCGAGTTCTTCGGCACGCGGCAGTCAGGGATGCCGGATTTGCGAATGGCTAAATTGTCAGATATGGCGACCCTCAGCCTGGCGCGCGAGCAAGCGAAAGCACTATTCGCTAGGGACGCCCAATTGATCGAGCCGGAACACGCAGACCTGAAGACAGCCCTGGACGTATTCTGGAGTCGCGCCGAGACCGACGCCGGACAGTAACGAGTTGTTAGTTGTTAGTTGTTGGTTTTTGGTGATCTCGCACCTACAACTAAGAGGCGATTTCAAGACAGGCAAAAGGCACGTAGGGGCGGACCCGTGTGTCCGCCCTGTTGGGGATGGCACCCAGGCACGGG
>JBDSDS010000105.1:0-2687 GCA_039920445.1 Chloroflexia bacterium | reverse complement strand
GAGGAAGCGCCCCTGTTCGCGCCGCCCTTTAGAGGTGGACAGGAGGCGTAAGGCTCTAACTGTGGGGTTTGCGTGGCTCTCTATCATGTTGCAAGAATGGCAAAGCGGCCTATCTTGCGATCTGCCGCTTCGTGCTGTATATCTGTTATCCGATGCCTACTGAGGACTTATGCAGACGCGCCGACCTCAGTCGTCTCGCCTTCGGCAGGAAGGGCAGGAACCTCGGCCATTTCCTCGGCCTCAACTACAGCCTGGCTTGCTACCCTTTGGATAAGTTCTGGGGCGACCTGCTTGCCGCCCGCTATGGTAACGAGGTGGGCAAAGGCAGCGCCGTCACGTACAGCCAGGTCGGCCAACGCCTTGCGGTCGAGGGTCACACCGGCGGTTGCGAGGCCGGATATGAGTCTGCTATACGAAATCCCACCCATGCGCGCCGCGGCGTTTATACGCGTGATCCAGAGGCGGCGCATATCGCGTTTCCGCGTGCGTCTGTCGCGGTACTGGTAGGCCCGCGATTTCATCACTATCTGGTTTGCAAAACGGAACAGGCGACTGCGTGTCCCTCGGTAGCCGGATGCGGCCTTTAGTATCTTGACGTGCCTTCTGTGACGGGTAAGGCCTCTTTTAACTCGTGGCATTTCGACCTCTCATATGTAGCGCGCTGAGCCCTATCTATTTAGGCTGCGCGGCGGGAATTATGCGCCGTATGGCAGCAATCTCTTTATGTTACCTACCTGCGAAGGGTGCAAGGGTAGCATACGGTCAAACAACTGCTTGACACGCTTCGACTTCTTGCGCCTCATGTGGCTCTTCATGTGCTTCGTACGCATAATTTTACCAGTGCCGGTAATCTTGAAGCGTCGAGAAGCCCCTGTGTGGGTCTTCATCTTTGGCATGGAAAGTGGCTCCTGTTCTAAATAGTCCTAGTTAACCTGATTTCATAGCCCGCCCAAAACGGGTCACAGCCGAGAATTATAACATATCCAGACGTGCTATGCAAATTATTGGGTTCAAGGTTCAAAGTTGTATAGCGGTCTAACCTTGAACCTTGACTTGCCCTACTACAATATCTGAATACTTACTGTCCTCTGTCCTTCATGCTTCGAGTATCTCGGAGTATTTTAGGCCGGAGAGGTTGGCTCTCGCTTCGGAAGCCTCAATGCCTTTGGATAGAATAAGAACGTGAAAGCGGCCCAGACCCTCCATCGAGATTACGGCTTGGAGTCCGCGTCTTTGCTTCAATGCTGTGTCGAGGTCTGCCGCCTCATTTCGTACATCGTCGGCTCCAAGCCCTAGCCCAATGAGGAAACTCGCCTGGCGGGTCATGCCTACAACGTCAAACCCGGCCGAGGCTGCATCATCTTGAATCGCGGTGAAATCTACGAGTGCCGTTAGGTCTTGCTCGCCAGGGTGGGCGAGGATGTTGTCTGTTACCGCGCCCAGGTGATAGCCGAGTAGCGTACCCTCTTTGCGTGTCGGCGAATAGCGCGCAGGGGCGACATCGCCATAATCGACAATCAGCGCTATGCAGCGTGAGAAGGCACTGGCGGTCGATTTTATCCAATCTCCTGCCGCAAGGTTAATTTCTACTTTCTCTCCATCTTCGAGCCTCAGCCGGTTCCGCCGCATGAAGTCCGTAAGTCCTGGAGAAGAGGGCGGTCTATAGGCAATATGAAAGCCATCCTGGTGTACATCGACATACTGCTCGCACAAAACACCATCACGAGCCTCAAGAACGTGAACGGGAAACGCATCGACAAATTCGTTAGCTATTACTGCTCCACACAGTTTCTCCTTCGCCGATAGCCCTGCCAACCAACTCACACGACCTTCATGGCTCGGCAGGAGCAGCGCCTTTTGTTCTTTAACAAGAGCAGGGCTGATCTCAATGAGGTAATAATTCGCTCGTGAGTAAAGGTCCGAGGCGTGTGAAGCCAGATCATCCAGGAGGTCGTACGCCAGAGTGCCGCGCCCTGGCCCGAACTCGACTATATCGAAGGTCTTTGGATTGCCGAGCAGGGCGTCTACCTCGGCTACATGCCTGGCAAGCATCTGAGCGAAAGCGGGCGAGGCTTCAGGGCTTGTCGTGAAATCGCCGCGTGGTCCTATGTTTGGTCCCCTGGTGTAATAACCATACTCAGGGTGGTAAAGCGCCCATTCCATGAATTGCTTGACTGTAACAGGCCCTTGCTCCCGGATGCGGGCCTCTATCCACCCGGAGAGCGGTGTGCGTTGTGACTCCATAGTGCGTATAATATACTTTCCGTAGTTCAGCTGCCAATTGCCAATCACGGCCGGTTTTATGGGAGACTGCTTTTGACCACACCCCCCAACTGTCCAAGATGTAAAAGCGTGCTGCCGGCGGATGCTCAATTTTGCTCGCGCTGTGGGCTTAGGCTTTCACGACCTGGGCCGCCTGCCGGTGTGATGACACCTCAAGATGAGGTTGGTAGCGTTGTTACCGGGGGCATTCCTGAAGCTGATGTAATTGAGCCTTTCGACTTCCAATCGCTCGTTTCCCGTGGTGAGGCGTTCGATGCCACAGAAAGTGGCACCACTTTCCTCGCCAGTGGTAATGTCTTCACAGAGGCCGAGGCTACGTTTCTCGCCCATGCCCCTAAAACTCCGCCAGGTATGCCAACGACAGTGCTGCACCAGCCTACGACCGTTGAGGCTGCGGAAGTATC
>JBDSDS010000104.1:0-2961 GCA_039920445.1 Chloroflexia bacterium | reverse complement strand
GTGGCGCACCAATTCGGCTATCGTACGCTCGGACGACCTGTAGATGACTACCTTGCCGGGGGCGAGGGCAAGCAGATTAGCCGCACTGAACCATTGCTCACGCTGCTGGTCTACCGGGTCGGCCCCGCCGCACGATATGGGTGTGAGGTCAAGGCCATCCTGGCGCAGGCTCTCAAAGAAGTCGGCGGAGCGGGTAGGGCGCACAGGCTCTTCCCCAAGCTCAACCCGCACCACGTCGACCGAAGCCGGCCCATACGGCTCGAATACGGGAGAGTAGACCACGCACTCAGACGCGCTGATCACGCTGAAGACACTATCGAGGTGGTTGAAGCCCGCGGGGAGGCGGAGCACGTACAACACGAGCTTCTCGCCCTTCTCGATTGCCTCGGCGCGCCACACATCGGCTACCCGCTGGACAGCTTCGAGGGTGGTGCGTTGGCTGACGCCCAGCACTATCAGGTCGCGCCGCAACTGCATCACGTTGCCGCCTTCCAGGTGAAGCAGCGGCGACGAAGCGACGGGCCATGCAGGGTCGTTGATGCGAGCATCGGCCCAGGTCCAGCGCGGGCTTTCCTTGAAGAGAGGGTGGTGACGCTGCACGAAATCGAGCAAGAGCGGTTCGCGTGTGCGGCCAGGGGCGGCCATGCGCGCCAAGAGCAAGCGGCTGTTGATAACCGAACCCATGTCGCGCATGAACATCAGGTTAGGGAGCGGTGTCAGGTAGAAGAGCTGCCCCTCGACGTACCTCCTCAGGACATCTACGTCGTCATCCGCTATCTGCGAGGTATGCCCATTGACTGTGCCGTTGCCCTGTGGACCGGGCCTTTGAGAGGGGGATTCTCCCGCCACACGCGCTTCTATCCCCTCGATAAGCTCCTCGGCCAGTGCCCCAAAGTCGCCTTCGTCACACCAGCACTGGAGGCGATGCTGGAGGTAGTCGAACGAGGAGACTTCCTGGCCGTTGAATGGGCCGGTGTCACGCGTCTCCGAAAGCAGAGAGGTAAGTGAGCCGGGCTGCGCTCCTGGTGCGGATGCATTGGGATCGCCCTCAGGATCGTGCGGGTACTGAGGCCAGCCGTGCCCCTGGAACCACCTGACCAGCACCTCTAGCTGACCAACCCGCTGCTCTACGGGCGGCATATCGGACTCTAACCGGCAGACCTGCGATAGAAGGGCGCGGAGCTCTTCCTGTGGGGCGATAATCAGGCTCTCGGAGAATAATTGCTTGAAGAAATGCACCTTGACGCCGAGGTGGTTCTGGAGGAGGTCGGTGAACCAGTCGTGCTCCTGTTGCGCGTGCTCATCGAAAAGGAGGTCGTCAAAAAGGAAGTAATCACGGGTAGAAGGGGTCATCCGCGCAAGCTCGCGGCCCGGACGGTGGAGAATCGCCTCGCGCAGGCGGCCAAATTCAGATGTCATTGATAAGGGCATAGCTTTTCCACGACGTTGTGGGTTCTAGGTCTGATGTTATTCCAGCGTTACAATCCCTGGAGCCGGAGCGGAAGGAGCGATTTCAAGTTTTTCTTTGGCGGCGGATTCTTTCGTCAAGATTTTCTTAAAACATCCGTTGCCGATTTATTACCGAGCTGCTCGGCCAGTCCGATGATGATGCCCTCAGGGCCACGCAGGAAGCAGAGCCGGTAAAGGTCCTCGTACTGCGCGATCTCGCCGACGAGTTCGGCACCGTGGCTGCGCAGGCGGGCAACGACGTCGTCGATGTCGTCGACCGCGAACATGATGCGGCGTATGCCCAGCGTGTTCGCCGGCGCGCTTTCCGGCTCGGCTCTGACCGCCGGCGGCTTGTGGAACTTCGTCAGCTCAACCCGGCTGTGGCCGTCCGTGGTCCGCATCATGGCGATGTCGGCACGGACGTCGTTGAGCCCGACGACGCGGTCCACCCAACGCCCCTCGACCGTCGTCTCGCCTTCCAGCTCCATACCGAGTTCGGCGAAGAACGCTTTGGCAGCCTCGAGGTCGTCGACAACGATGAGAACGTTGTCCATCCGTAGCAATTTACTTTTTGTGGGCATATATTGTCCAGTTAGTATTATTTTACTAAACCTTCCATTGAAACGCTACCCAGTCGAACATGGAGGCTGTCGAATCTATATCATTGGTGAAGCGCACTATTATCTGGACTTCGCCTCCCGGCCCAAATACCCGCACCGGCACGATAATTAGTCCCTCAGATGGGTCAAGAGGTAAAATCATTAGCCGGGAAAACGGACAGCATGAATTCCTGGTCTTTAGGTAGCTTGCCTGTGTAGAGAACGGCCAAGCTGAATGGCCGTTGCAACTCTCTTACAAAATCATGCAGCTGGCCTTTATCCTTCCCATGCCAGAGTACCTTTCCTCGCGTGACAGTTAGATTCTCTTCCGTCTCGGGGTCGGCGACGAGTACCCATTCTGACTCGAACCGGGCATTTATTTCCTCAGCGATCATTATCTCGCCCATCGGCGTTTCCTCCTGCTTTTGCTCCATCTTACCACGTTACACCAACCGGGTCACATCATCGGGGGCGCTTCTATTCCCAACAGGCCGAGTGCGTTTTGCAACGTCTGCTTGGCGGCGGCTGTGAGGGCCAGGCGGGAGCGTATTTGCGCTACGGAGGGGGCCTTGATAATAGGGCAGTGGTGGTAGAAGCTGTTGAAGGCGTCTGCCAGGTCGAAGCAGTAGGTGGCGATTATCACCGGCTTGTATGCCTCGGCTGCGCGCGCTACTTCTTCGGGGAGCCTGGCTATCAGTTCGAGTAGGTTGGTTTCGGGTAGTTCAGGCTGCTTGAACTCGTAGCGAGCGCCTTTCTCAGGTAGCATCTCTGGGGGGGCCTTCTCCAGCACGCGAGTAGCGCGGGCATAGGAATATTGCACGTAGGCCGCCGATTGGGTTTCGGGATTGAGCGCCTGCTCCCATACGAATGTGATAACCTTGTTGTTGTCCTTGTCGAGCATGCCCATCTTGAG
>JBDSDS010000103.1:0-6891 GCA_039920445.1 Chloroflexia bacterium | reverse complement strand
AAGGGCCAGGGAAGAATAACCAGTGTTATTTTCGTCATTCTTCCCTGGCCCTTCGTCGGCTTAGTAGTGAATATAAGGGTTAGTAATTATCCACTACTTCTAATCAGAGTCGCGGACCTCGGTGAGGATAATGTCGCCACTGTTGGCATCTACTTGCACATCCAGGCCGTTGTTTAACTCGACTTCCCAGATGTCTTTACCACCCTCACGGTCGAACTCAACGGCAATTGTAGCTGTGCCTGGGTTGGCTTTTTCAGCAGTTGCCTGGGCCTGGTTCGCGGTGATAGGTATGCCAGCAGGAATAACACCATCGCCTTTGTCGTCCTTATCTTCAATCTGGCCTGCCGCACTCCAGTTTAGTGCCGCAGGCTGCTCACTCTGGGCAAAAGCACGATAGCCGAACAATCCCAGCGCGCCGGCCAGTAATAAGGTGATGGCAGCCAGTGTAAGAGAACGTTTGATTTTCATTTTTCTATCTCCTTTTGATATGCTAAGAATTGGTTTGATGTTGGTTGCCCAGAACTCTATTTCAACTCTATTTCATTGTTTGAGTCGGGGGACGTCCCGGAGTCGAACAGTAACGTTAATCGCTGCGGACAGGTCTTTAGCGTCGGCTGCGGCCCGGAGGTCCTCGACTAGTGTGGCGATACGTCCGGCATCGGACCCCAGAGTGTGTGCGACGCGATCCTGAATGTATTCGAGAGTGGCGACATCACCCTTCACCGCGCCGAGGTCGCCTGCTGCCGCGTCCCTGAGGAGTTGGCGTGTCCAGAGGTCGAAGCGGGCGAGATCAATCTCAGTAGGGGGCCGGTATTGTAGTTGGAAATCGAGGCTGGCCTGAGCGACGCCAAGAGCAGCTTGCCAGGCCAATGCGGAGTTTTGGGCCTTGACCGCTCCGGTGAGCGCGTCTAGAGCTTCGCTCATCTGGGCACTGAGCAGTTTGGGTACATTATTACCCGCCTTATATGTGCCCCATGCAGTGGTCATCTTACCAAGAGTATCTGAGGCAACAGGCCAGTCCTCCAATTTGGCTGTCTCGAAGATGCTATATGCTTCAGTGGACAGACTCTTGAGTTCAGTTGGCATAGAGCCTGAGAGTGCGTCGGTAGGTATGGCAAGGGCGACAGCCTCGATGTCGGCACCCTTGCCGGTGACGAACTCGGCGTAGCCAGGGGCGAAAGTCTTGTCGGCGTGTGTCCCGTCCATGTGAAGCTGATCGCCGACCATAGTGCCTTTAACAGGACCGTGTGGCCCATCCACGATCACGCCGGTGGATTTCACGGTGACTTCCTCGAAGACGAGGCCGGGGATGTTCTCGACCCGGTACACATCGCCGACCCTGGGGTTGGCGGGCATGATCATCGCGGCGGGGCCGTCCTTGCCTGCGAGCCAGGTGCCTTCAGTATCAGCGATAACGCCGTCCTTAAAGTTAAACACATCCTCGCCGAAGTACCAGACAGCGCCGTCGTTGGCCTGCGCGTACCAATCGTGCGCAGCCTCGACGATTCGCCCGTCTATGTACGCGACGTACTGAGAGATAAGCGTCTTAGTCGTCTGGCCGTCCCAGTTGATCTCCTTTGTGCCAGGTAGGAGGGTGACTTCAGATCGAAATGGCCTGCCTTCAACTTTGCCGAGTAGGACGATCTGCTGGAGTTTGCTGATGGGGTAGAGTGGGTTGGTGACGTTGGTTGGATTCGAGAATGACGGCTTGATGAGATCGACCCGCGCACTCTCCGGTGCGACCGGGAGGGTCATCTCTGCCGACGGTGTCGCTGGGGATACAACATTTGAGGCAGGAGTACTCGTCGCTGGCTCAGACACGAGAGTGCTTGTCGCCGTTGGCGCAGTCCCTGAGGAGCAAGCAACTGCTGACTGCAACAGGGCAATGCTCAGTATGCCCAAGAATAGTTTGCGATACATTTCAGTTACCTCCCATTCCGTAGTCTCCGTCGTGGGCCTCGGAGTATATCTCAGAGACACTCGATCACGACGGAGAGCTAATTCTATTTGCTTCGTGTGAGATACAAACGAAACCCAAGACCAGACAGTACCAGGCACAAGGCCAGGGCCAGACTCCACACAATGGGACCTGCTGGTTGGCCTGTACTGGGCATACCCGGCGCATTCTCGGTGCCTGGATTGCCGGCTTCGCTTCGACCGAATGCGATATTTGTTAGCTCCGCATTCTTTCCAGTTACAAGATGCTCTATAAGGACCAGCGCACCGACTTCCGGACAATAGTACTTATGCTCTTTGGATTTAGGATCTAAAGGGGTCCAGTCATACACTTTCACACAACCGGTGTATGTAGCTAGTTTTGTGGTCACTGTTTCATTAAGCGAGATTACATCTCTCATATCTTCGGCTTCGCTTTTATAGTACTCCTGCCTATAAGAGTCGCCGATCTTTTGCTCTGCTTTCATCCAGATGCCTGCCCTGGCGCCATCGTTACCGTGGATAAAAGAACCTGCGTGATCTTTGAGCTTGCCGTTTTCATAGTTATCGACTTCTTCGCCGAAGTACCAGACGTCACCTGTTGTCTTGTGCTGGGCTAGATAATCTTTGGTTATCTCATGTAGCTGACCGTTCAAATAGACTGTGTCCAGATACACAACAGTCGTAACACCCATGATTGTTCTCGTCTCCGGTAAGATTCGTATCACGATCTTTTCAGGGCCGTCCTCTGTTTCTGCCTGATAAGTCATCTCCTTCCCAACCGGCAAAGAAAAGTACTTGTTTGTGATTTTTGTTGTGAAATCTGCCGGATTAATTGTCGGATTGTATTCCGGCTCCTGCTTATTCTGAGTGCTCGTCGGAGTACTGCCTTTAGCCAGCGTGGTTCGACCTTGCGCCCCGTAAATGGCACCGATAAGAACCACCGTCAAGGCTAAGCTGATTAGCAGATGGATCGGTCGGTTGATAGGTAGATTGTCTTGCATAGATTCATTCATAAATAAGATATTCCTTTACTCGGTAGCCTGACACAGTAGGCCCAAATGCCTCTGTCTTTACTATGAGATTAATTTCATTGTAAGTGAGCAGCCTAAAAAAACGATAAGAAACGTGTGAGAGAATTCTTACTTACGGTTGATTTGCAGCCTGTAGACGTGAAATTGGACACCTGAGGTCTCACTTGGAACCCTTTTCAGTAGCAGCAGGCAGACTGACAATGAAGGTTGTGCCTTGCCCTGGCTCGCTTTGCACGCTTATATCCCCATGGTGCAAACGCGCAACCTCACGGGCGATAGCCAATCCCAGCCCCGTCCCCCCCGTTTCGCTGGAACGGTCAGACTCCACACGGTAGAAGCGGTCAAACACGTAGGGTAGATGCTCCGTCGAAATATCCGGTGCGCTATTGTGAATTTTCACTTCGACGCCATCAGCGTCCTGCTCGGCCAACACGTGAATCTCGCCTCCCTCCGGCGTATACTTGACAGCATTGTCCAGCAAATTCAAGAAGAGACGAACCAGATGGTCGGTATCGCCGTAAAAGGGGAGTTCTGGCGGAATATCCGCGCTTAGCGTCAGCCCTTTCTCTTGGGCCAGGGGCTGGATTTGCTCAATGATTGCCGCTAGGAGATCTCCCAGGTTCAAGAGCGCAGGTTCCCATGACAGGCGGTTCTGGTCAGAACGTGAAAGGAATAATAGGGCGTTGCTCAAGCGTATCAGGCGATCTACTTGCAAAGACAGACCTCGTAAAGTGTTCTCATATTCCGGGAGGCTACGTGGTCTATTCAAGGCCACTTCGATTTGACCTTTGAGAGCGGTCAGCGGCGTGCGTAACTCATGGGCAGCATCTCCTGAAAAGCGTCGTTCGCGCTCAAACGAATCTTCCAGACGTTCCAACATCTGGTCAAAGGTCCGGGCAAGACGTCCAACCTCATCTGCGGCTCCCACATAAGCGATACGGCGCGAGAGGTCACCGGCCCCTGTAATTTGTGCCGTTCGGGTAATATGGTCAATAGGGCGCAAGGCACGATTAGCAAGGAAGTATCCGCCAATCCCTGCCAACAGCAACACTAATGGTATACCTAACAAAAGCTGGGCGCGGAAGGCTTCCAGTGTATCTTTCACGTTTTCCAGCGATTGGGCTGCCTGCACCCACCCGGCTACCTGGCCCTTTGGGTCAAGAACAGGCTGACTGTAGATGCGCCACTGTTCATCGTCGTCAGGAAAAACCTGAGTACTGTAGCCCGGTTCGGTTGGTCCCCAGGCCGGAACACTCCTGTACGCGCCGGTTGTATCCCAGACATCGCCCTGGGGGGACATAAGACGCAGGGCAAAATTAGGGTCTGTGAACTGCTGGGAGTTGGACTGGGCTTCTTCCGATTCCTGTAATGTCAAAACACCAATCTCATTGTCTATAATCGGGATGGTCTGAGAAACAGCAATCTGGAGCGCTGCATCAACAGAATCCATGAGGCTGCTTTGGAGGCGAAACAGCAGGTAGCCGCTGAACAGCGCTAAGGTCAATGCCATGAGCAGCACATACCACAGGGTCAGACGCGACCGGATCGGAAGTTGAAAGATGGGAGAGCGCCTAACATCAGCCATCTCTTCCCTCCACGCTCAACTGGTAGCCCGCCCCTCGCACTGTATGAATGAGGGGGTAACTGAACTTCCGGTCGATTTTGCCGCGCAAGTAGCCAACGTACACATCTACTACGTTGGTTTCACTGTAGAAGTTGAAGTTCCAGACGTGCTCGATAATTTGCGTGCGAGTAAGCACCTGGTTAGGGTGACGGAGCAGTAGTTCGAGCAGAGAAAACTCACGCGGACTGAGGTCGATGATCTGTGTGGAACGTCGCACTTCTCGGCGGGCAACGTCCATTTCCAGGTCGCCCATTCGCAATATTGTACCGGCTTGTAGCGGCGGACGGCGTAACAAGGCACGGACCCGAGCCAGCAATTCAGAAAAGGCGAAGGGCTTGACCAGGTAGTCGTCCGCGCCGGTATCCAAACCCTGGACGCGGTCCTCAACAGTATCACGCGCTGTAAGCAGCAGCACAGGGGTCTTGATCTGTTGGTCACGAATTTCGCGTAATGTCTCCAGGCCGTTCATTTTAGGCAACATAATGTCCAATAAAATGAGGTCATATTCCACTGCCAGGGCATAGTTAAGCCCTTCCACACCGTCACGGGCCATGTCTACGGCGTACCCGGCTTCGGTGAGGCCCTGTTGGATGAATTGCGCCACGCCCTGTTCGTCTTCGACTACTAGAACTCGCATGAGACATTTGCCTCTAAATCTTGTGGAAATCTGTTATGCTTTATTATGACACAGCATTCTAAGAGTATTCTAAGAAAGATAGATGCACACTTTCATCCAACTTGCTAATACCCCTACGCACCCTCTCCCTCCAGAGTGGCAGGATGACGACGTTCGCTTCCCAGACGCCCTTTGTTACCCACTTCCTCCAAGAGTGGACAGAGCCGGGGGATATAGTCTTCGATCCATTTGCAGGCTTCGGCACAGCGTTGCGAGTCGCCGAGGCCATGGGCCGTATACCTGTGGGCCTGGAATACGAGGCGAAGCGGGCAAATCTGCGTTACCGCCCAAGCGCGGAAGAAAGGCCTCGTTTCGTCTATATGCTCAACGGCTCGGGCCTGGCGGTAGGGCGCACCTGGGCCGCTATCCTGGAGAACAACCAACAGGAAAGATGGCTCGGTCGTAATACCGGGTGCGCTCAGGCCATACATGGGTGGCCTAGAAGTAATCCGCCCCTGCGATTAGACTATCTCATGAAAGTTGCAGGCAGATAATCGCTTTACAGGAGAGTTTTGATGCAAGATGAGGCGAGGAGAGCAACAGGCACTGACCGGCACTTCAGGGGTTTCGTGCGCGAGGACATTCCGGCCGTCACTGCTTTGTTCGATGCAGCCGATCGCGCGGACCGGCTCTACAAGCTGGCAGACGAAGAAAACATCAGAGTAACCTTCGAAGGGCCTGCCTCCAGCCCAGAGTCGATGGTTACTGTGGCAGCATTTGATGGGGTGCTGCGTGGGGTCGGCAAAGTCTCACCCACATTTCACAGTTCAGCACGTGAGCGCATCTACGGCGTCATGATGAGGATCCACCCCTCGGTCCGGCAAGAAGGCTTGCAGCATATTATCGCCCAACGCCTTGTGCAATGGGCCCGCGAAGCCGAAGCGGGCCGAGAGCGCGAACAGGCTGAGAAGGTTCGAGTGCGCTCCTACGTCTTCGAGACCCAGGCCGCTTCTATCGAAGCCTGGGAGGCGTTGGGCTTACGGAAAGTACGCACCGGCTGGACGATGGCACGCCCACTTGATCAACCAGTGGATGGCTCGCCTGCACCGCTCGGCATTAACCTTCGTACCTACCGATTCCCTGACGACAACTCCGAGGCTCTGGTAGCCTTCAACAGTGCCTTTTCAGATTATTATGATCACCACCCTATAAGCGAGGCTGCCTGGGAGCGAGAGATGGGAGCGCCTTACTCACGTCCGGACTTATCGTGGCTTGCATTCTCAGAAGAAGGCATTAGCGAGGTAGTCGGGATCGCGGGTTGTCAGGTGAACGAAGGCGAGAACAAGCAAACTGATCGCCTCGAAGGTTGGATCGAAGGGATAGGGGTAGTGCCCGCCTTCCGCAGGCGAGGCATTGGTAAAGCATTACTTTCCCACTGCTTACAATCGTTACGTGATGCGGCCCTCGAAATTGCCCTGGCCGACGTTGACTCGGAGAGCGTGGCTGCCGTAAGGCTTTTCGAGTCGGTAGGATTCCGCGCCCGGAGTGCGCTCCTTCAGTACGAGTGCTCCCTAGCTGACCTGCGCCTGCAAGACCAGTAGCCGTAAAGCAAACATATTCGATGCGCACCTTCATCAAGCCAACGAATACTCCTTCCCGTCCAATTCCAGCAGAGTGGCAGG
>JBDSDS010000102.1:0-5900 GCA_039920445.1 Chloroflexia bacterium | reverse complement strand
GCGCAAGACGCTGGAAGTCATGGTCGGTAAGGTTGGGGTAGGAGGCGATAACCCTATCCGCATCCAGTCGATGACGACCACGAGCACCCAGGATGTAGAAGCTACCCTCGCGCAGACCATACGCCTGATAGAGGCAGGGTGCGAGATCGTTAGAATCACTACTCCCGCCTCCAAAGATGCCCGCGCCCTCGGCGAGGTGAAAAAGCGCCTGCTGGCGATGGGGTTAGATGTGCCCCTGGTCGCCGACATCCACTTCAACCCCTCCGCCGCTATGGAAGCCGCGCTTTATGCCGACAAGGTGCGTATCAATCCCGGCAACTTCGCCGACGAGAAGCGTTTCAATATCCGCGAGTATACAGATGTGCAATACCAGGCCGAGCTTGACCGTATCGAAGAGCGGTTCAGCCCGCTTGTCCTGCGTTGCAAGGAGCGCGGCATATCTATGCGTATAGGCACCAATCATGGCTCCCTCTCTGATCGCATAATGAACCGCTTCGGCGATACACCGGAGGGCATGGTCGAGTCAGCTATCGAGTTCGCCGCCATCTGCCGCAAATATGACTACCACAGCCTCATCTTCTCGATGAAATCAAGCAACCCCAAAGTGATGATAGGGGCCTACAGGCTGCTGTCCGCAAGGCTCGATGCCCTGGGTTGGAACTACCCTCTCCACCTCGGCGTAACGGAAGCAGGCAACGCCGAAGACGGGCGAATCAAGTCCGCCATCGGCATAGGGTCCCTGCTCGATGACGGTCTGGGCGATACGGTACGTGTATCATTGACGGAGGAGCCGGAGGAGGAAATCCCTGTGGCCTTCGCGCTGGTGAAGCGCTACAATGATCTATTGCGTTTCGATGCTGAAAAAGATAAGTCGGAACTTGACGAGGACACGTTTCAGAGTGGCGGTTACCGGACATTACAAGACCTACGTAACCCCTATCACTTCGTGCCACGATCCACTTACGAAGTAGCTATCGGCCTGGTGAAGGTAGGTGGGATGCAGCCTATCGCTGTGGTCGCTGATGTAGGTGAGCCTGATGAATGGCCTGATGGCGATCTGTTCAAAGCCGTTGCAGACCTGGCAAAGCGAAAAGGACAGAACGCTATACGGCCTGATCTGATTCGCGTGCCTCTCTCTGGCTTGAGCGCGATTGAGTCTTTGGCTACCGAGCTTAGACGTCGTAGCGAGGAGGAAGACCCAAGTGCCGGTAAGTCGTCGTTGGGCTTGCTTGTCGATGCAGGTGACGATTACGCGGGTGCTACGGCGGTTGCACCTCAGGTAGCAGGCGTCGGGGCAATCGAATTAAGTGCCAATTTCGAGAGCATAGATTGGCCCGGCTTCGAGGAGGCAGTCAAGGCTGCGCTTGCTGCAAAAGTGCCTCTGTGGCTTCACGCAAGGAGTTCTTTTTGGATTGATGAAGAGAATGGGCGGTGGGATGGGGGTGTTCACGTTCGTACTGTGAACAGGCTCTTGGAAATGGCCGAACACGCTCATAACCTCGGCCATAGGGGTCTTGTGCTCTCATTGTCTTCTGTGGCTTCCTTGCCTTCACCCAAGATTAGAGCCTATCGCCTTCTATCATCAAGACTAACTGAGGCAAAACGCAAGTACCCATTACACATATCAACTTCGGCGGTTGGTTGGGGAAAGGGATTTCATGCTGATGATCCGAATGTGCGGCCAATCGTACCCTCGATTGAACTCGGATCGCTTCTCTGCGACGGTATCGGAAATAGCGTGGAGATTGAAGTAGCAGGCACAACAGACGAGCGTGTAGCCCTAGCCTACAACATCCTCCAGGCAGCAGGCTCCCGCGTCATCAAGGCCGAGTTCGTGGCCTGCCCATCTTGCGGACGCACATTGTTCGACCTACAGGAGACTACCGAGCGCATCAAGGCGGCAACCGGACATCTGCGCGGGGTGAAGATAGCGATCATGGGCTGTATCGTGAACGGGCTGGGCGAGCTGGCGGATGCCGACTTCGGCTACATGGGCGGCGCGCCGGGCAAGGTAAACCTCTTCGTCGGTAAAGAGTGTGTCGAAAAAGGCGTGCCCACCGAGCAAGCGGTTGACCGCCTCACCGACCTGATCAAAGCGCACGACAAGTGGGTAGAGCCTGTAGTCAGGTAGACCCTTATCCTGTTGGCTTGAACCCGGCATAGAAAAGAGGCTCCCGCAGTGGGAGCCTCTTTGTTACACCCCGAAATGGGTTATGGCCGAGGGGTTGCCGTTGCCGCCGGGCGAGCCGTTGGCGTCGGGAACAGAGTCTCGAAGTTGGTGATACCGGCGTCGTCAGCAACCTGGCGTAGAGGGTCGTAGAACGAGTCGGTAACAGGGGCAAGATCATCGATCTGATAGAGATCAAATAAGAAGCGGCGACCCTGCGCGTTGGTTGTAAGTTCCAGCAGGCCCTGCTGTAGCTGCCGTCGCATCTCCGGAGTAACGCCCTTGGCCACTGCCACGGTGTCGTTCGGTATCTGCTGCGACTCGCCGATGATGCGTACCTTCTGGTAAACATCTTTTAGGGTTCCTACCACGTTGGCGCGCGCATCAGTTGGGCCACCTGTAAGCGGATCAATAGGCCCACCAAATACGGCCCCACCGCTAACCTGGCCGTTATATACAGCCGTAACTACCGCGGGATGCGTACCGGCATTGAACACATTGCCAGGGCCAAAGAACCCTTCGAGATTAGGCGGACTGCCTGTGATCAGGCCAAGATTCTTGAACTGGGCTACCGGATAAAGGAAGCCGGAGGCAGATGCCGGGTCAACAAAGGCGAACTTCTTACCCCTGAAGTCGGCCAATGTCTTGATGTTCGGGTCGGCGGTTATGAAGACGGAGGGATATGTGAGGAAGCCCTTGCGAACGGTAGATAGGATAACCTCAGCGCCGTTCTTCTGATGTGCCAGAACGTATGCGAAAGGCGCGAACCAGGCTACTTCCACATTGCCCTGACCCATCGATTCTATAACGGCAGCATAAGAAGTTGCGGGTGCGGGCACGGTAATGCTGTAGCCGGTGATCTGTGACAGCAAAGCGGCAAGAGGCTGGCCGTTGGTAGTGATAGCCTGGCTGTTGACCGAAGGAGTAAATACCATGCGTATCGGCTTTTCCTTCGAGCCAAGCTGACCTGCGGCGACTGTTATGGGCTTTACGTCGGGATTCGGGAAAGCCTGCTGGCCGGAGTTCTTGTAGCGCCAGTCATAGTAGTGAGCGCCGATGTTCCCCATTTGTACTCGCCACTCAGGAGCGAACGAAGGTATATAAGTTAGCACCCGGCGCTCGAAGAGCTGGATCAGCACGTCTTCCTGCTTGCCTGCGACCTTTACGTTCGCCCAGTATGGCTCGGAGATGGCAAATCCGGTGGTGTAGAACCAGGGATCAGACAGCTTTGCGGTAGACGTCTTGCCGTCAGCGCCCACCACTGGGCCGGATACGTTCAGGAAGTCCCAAAACTTGTCGGCGATGTTGTGCTGTGTCTCGGCATTGAACTTGCTGAACTTGACGCCATACTTCTCCTTGGAGGCATCACGCGACACGATGCCCGCCTTGTTCACGTTCTGCGCGACGGTCTTACCTGTCAGGTCGATGAACGGGTGGTCGCCTAGCGGTGAGTTAGCGATCAAGGCGAACGAAGCGTACGTCGGCGCGTTTAGATCGTCGTTATCCGACGCTAACGGGATGTTGGCAGGATATCGAGTTTCGTACTGCGTGTTGCCGACCTGCATCTTGCCTGATATAATCTCGATTGTGAGCAGGCCGTTTGTTACAAAGAACGGATCGTTCTGGTCCTTCTTAGGATCGTTTATCTCCATGCGGCTCTTGTCAAAGTACTGGACCTTGCGTGTGCCGCCTTCTCCCTCTACATACTTTTCGGTCTTGTTCTCGCCGGGGCTTGGGCCCCAATACCAGGAGCGGACAACACTTTTATCCGCCACCGGCTTGTCGGTCCGCGTCCATACGCGCTGGAAGGACGGGTCGGCGAATCCGGTCTGCGCCGCAGCAGGCTGGTAGGCCGCCACTGCCGGTACAAGCACTGTCAGCAGCGCTGTCGCCCCCATTATCTTCTTTTGATTACGCAACACCTTTCTCCTTTCAAATAAGAGAATCACCCTTGCTCCTCACGCCCCACAAGTCCCGATAACACACAGTTGCGCCGCAGCGCTATATGGTAATGCGGCTAATCTGAGATGCTATTTGGACCGACACAATTATATCATAACGATGAAGTTATGCAAGACAAATTGTAGGCCGTTTTCTCTAACATCTTAGGCTCACAATATCGTTTGCGCCTGGTAGTGTATAATCGCAGAAGAACCATGATCTTTCGATTCATTGCCATTCTGCTTCTCCTCACGCAAGCCTTGCCCCTATTTGCCCATTTCCAGGCCAATACACCCGCCGCGCCACCGGAGGGATTTGCCCACGCGGGCATCGCCAGAATATGGGATCGAGATGATAGTCCTGTGGCATCGGGAAAAGCTGCACGACCCTGGATGTGGGGACCAGGGCCATTCCGCACAGCCTACGAGCCTTTCGACGGTCTACCACAGGGTAATCACCTCGTCCAATACTTTGATAAAGGCAGGCTGGAGATAAATGATCCTTCCGCCGACGTGCAGTCACCCTGGTTCGTAACGAGCGGTCTCCTTGTGAACGAGATGGTCACGGGTAAGATTCAGGTCGGTAACAATCGAACGTTCCACATAGGACCGGCGCAGATATCGGTAGTGGGTGATGACCCACGCAGTGGTGAACCTACGTACGCCGATTTTCTCCTTCCACCTCGTTCCGAGCGAACAGTTGACCTCACAGGCAAGACCGTCGGCTGCTGGTTTGGCGAGAAGCATGTCCAGCCCCACGAAGTAAATCGCCCAATGGCCCGTTACGAGCAGGCATCAGGCCATAATTGGGCCGAGCCTTTTTGGAGGTTCGCTACTGGAACGCTAGGGGACCAATGGCTGCAAATACTGGGCTATCCTATCGCTGAACCGTGCGGTGTCAAAACAGTCGTTGGTGGGAAGTCACAATATGTGCTTGTGCAACTCTTTGAGCGTCGCGTGCTCACTTACAATCCTGCTAATCCGCCCGCCACGCAAATTGAGATGGGAAATGTAGGGCGGCACTACCATAACTGGCGTTACGCAGACTTGCACGAGGCACACTTGGACGCAAAGTATGACGCGCATATCCAGGTAGGCCCCGCCTCGCGCCGAACAACGACCGTGCAGCAAACTGTACAGTTCACCAACACCACCGGAAGCACACTCTCGAACGCCGTGCTGCGAGCCGTTTGGAAACGCTGGGACGGAGTCTTTACCCTCAAGTCGGCCATGCTGAATGGGGAAGCAGCAAGAACCCGCTGGTTACACGGAATAAACCTGGAGATTACCACCTACAAGCCTGTGCCTGCGGGCGCTCTGGTGAGCATAGCCCTCACTTTTGAGTTGCAGCCGAGGCCCGTTGGCGGAAGAACCGGGTACGACAGGAGCAACGATATACTCGGCCTGGGGGATATGTTGCCCACGCTTGTACCCTGGGAAACCGGTGGTTGGTCGTTCTACCCTTACTCTGACCTGGGCGACCTCGGCTATTATGCCACGAGTGATTATTCTGTCGAGATTGCCTCGACCGGGAATGAAAAATTAGTTGTGGGTGGCACAGGCCGCATACCTATCGTTGATGTAAATAGCGCGCGCTGGCGATTCAACGCTACAGGCGTGCGCGATGTTGCCTACGTGGTCTCTCCACGCTTCATAAACCCGTTAGTCGACTCAAGTATGACGCGGCAGGTCGGTAGCGTCAAAATGCTCGCCTACTTCTTGCCGGAGCACAAGCTGGATGGACAGAGGCAGTTGCAACTAACTGCTCCGGCGATGGCCTGGTTCAGCAAGGA
>JBDSDS010000101.1:0-4514 GCA_039920445.1 Chloroflexia bacterium | reverse complement strand
GCACAAGAGGTTGTACGCCGGCCTTCCCTCCTCAACAGCCGGATGGCCGCGTTCTTTCTCTTTCTGGTTGTCTTGGGGTGGTCTCTGACGCAGGCCGGCATATTCAGCAGAGACCTGGTGAACGAGGGTGGGTGGACGCAGGTCTGGCAGTTCATCAGTGCAGCCTCCCGTCCTGACCTGAGCGCGGATATTCTCAGCCTCGCTGTACCATCAATGCTAGTGACGCTTGCATACGCAGTCGCGGCAACCGCAATCAGCATGGTGATCGGTATGGTGGGAGGGATACTCTCCTCCGAGGTGTGGTGGCAGTCGGTTTTCCCACAGCGGTACACCCAAGCGCGAAGGATGCAACGTCACCTTTTGCCCTGGGTTGGCATCCGAGGGTTACTGGCGGCGCCTCGCGCTATTCATGAGGTAATTTGGGGGCTTTTCTTCATCAACATCCTGGGGCTTGATCCACTTGTCGCAATACTGGCGATTGGAATCCCCTTTGGCACAATCACAGCAAAGGTTTACGCCGATATACTTGATGAGACGCCACGTAATTCTCTACGCGCTTTGCAGAATAGGGGGGTGACGCCTCTAAAGGCATTTCTCTACAGCCTGCTGCCACAAGCCTTTCCCGACCTTCTCTCCTACGGCTTTTATCGCCTGGAATGCGCTATCCGCTCTGTGGCAGTACTAGGCCTGATTGGGGCGGGCGGGCTGGGGTACCAGATTCTGTTGAGCCTCCAATCGCTCAAGTATGAGCAGGTCTGGACGTTTCTGTACCTGCTTATCATACTTAGCGGGTTGACCGATGGCTGGAGCTCACTCCTACACAGACGGTTGAGTATCACCCGGCATGGGAATTCTCGGTCTGGAGGTAAACGACGCATTTACGTGATGGGGGCTTTCATGAGGTACTCGGTTCTAGCCCTCGTGTTGCTCATGCCGTGGTCGTTCTGGTATCTACAGGTTGACGTTTCCACGCTCTTCGCGGAGAGAACAACCCGGCTACTTACCGGAGTAGTCCGCGATGTCTTCCCGCCTAACCTCGACCCTGATCTGCTGGGGAACCTATTTCAACTCTCCGTACAGACGCTCAGTATGTCGATCCTGGCGATGACGGTCGCAGGCTTTGGCGGCCTGTTACTTTCTTTCCCGGCGGCTGCCAATCTGTCGCTGCCGGGGGGCATCTTCGATACTGGGGGAAGAAAACCAATTAGGGCCGCTTTAGGTGCCACGGTACTGCTTGCAAGTCGTGGCTTCCTCCTCGTGTCACGTGCCCTATCTGAGGGTATCTGGGCGCTGTTGGTGCTGTTTATTCTCTTTCCAGGCATACTGCCGGGAGCGATTGCCCTGGGGATGTATAATCTGGGGGTAGTTGGCCGTCTGATGGCCGAAGTGACCGAAAACGCAGATGCGCGGCCCCTGATCGCGCTGAAGGGCCAGGGCGCAAGTAATGCCCAGATTTTCTTCTATGGCGTGCTGCCCCAGACCCTCTCGAAGAATCTGGCTTACGTGCTGTACCGTTGGGAAGTATGCGTGCGTGCCACTGTGGTGGTTGGCCTGGTAGGCGCGGGTGGCCTGGGTCGCCTACTTGGTGATCAACTCAGCAGCTTCGATTACAGAAGCGTACTGACGTCACTGCTCTTCTTTGTCGGTTTGACTTTCCTGGTCGATATGATCAGTTCTGTGGTACGCCGCGCCATAAGATAGGACTTACTGGGCAACAGACTTGGAGGCAATTTCAAAACAGACAAAAGGTTACTGTCCCACAGACGGTAGGCGAGTTTTAATTCCCCACCAGAGAGGCAAAAACGGCTAGATTCTTGGGGATGTTGCCCCACCAGCAGCCGATTTTTGGGTCAGATTCGCGATATATCCCCCACCATTATGTCAACCCACCGCGTGTGGGACAGTTACATTGTCGAACAGAAGCGTAAACGCCCACCCAACATCCCTGACCGTGCTCGTGCTGCATTGCTTTGCTCTTTACCCTCTTACCCTCTTGACATCTCATGATTTACCTTAGCCTATCACCTATGTCCCATGGGTCCGCCCCTACCTTCCTTTTGCTATTTTGAAATTGCCTTTAATCCAACACTACATCATGCGGGCCGCTTTCACGAAGGCCTGCGGGGGAGATGCGCACGAAGCGGGCGTTTTGCCACAACTGCTCGATGCTGGATGCATTACAGTAGCTCATCCCACTTCTCAGGCCACCCACCAACTGCAAAATCACCTCGCGCACCGGGCCTCGATAAGGCACCATCGCCTCAACCCCTTCCGGCACTACCTGGCTTAGCCATTCGTCGTCTTCCTGCTGAGTCATGTCGGTAAGCTCGCGCTCGCGCCTTCTTCGAGCGGCTGTTGCGCTGAGGGAAGCCATGCCTCGGTAAGTCTTGAATCTTTGACCTCGGCGAGTAATCGTCTGGCCGGGGCTTTCGTCCGTACCTGCGAGCAGGCCGCCGAGCATGACGGTAGATGCCCCCGCCGCGATAGCCTTGGTAATGTCGCCTGATGCCTTGACTCCGCCGTCGGCTATTATCGGAATGCCAGCTTCGTGGCAGACGGCGGCACACTCCAGCAGCGCGGAGAATTGGGGCACACCCGCGCCGGTCACTAACCGGGTTGTGCAGGTCGAACCAGGTCCGACACCTACTTTCACCGCGTCTACTCCGGCTTCGATTAGTTCCCTCGCGCCTTCGCCCGTTGCGATGTTTCCGGCAATCACATCCGCATCAGGCCAACGCTTCTTCAACTCCCTGATTACATCTATGACGGCATCCGAGTGGCCGTGCGCTACATCTACTACCAACACATCCGCACCGGCATCCAACAGGCTCTCGGCGCGTTCGATCACTCCGCCGATCACGCCTATAGCAGCCCCTACTAGGAGCCGCCCTTTGTTGTCTCTCGCCGACAAAGGATTGGAGCTATTCTGTTCCAGGTCCTTCGCTGTGACGAGGCCGATAACGTTGCCATCATCAACGAGCGGCAGCTTCTCTATCTTGTGGCGGTTGAACATCTCCTGGGCAGCCTCAAGCGAAATGTCTGCGGGCGCGGTAATCAGCCTCTGGCGGGGCGTCATTACATCCTGCACGAATAAATCCGGGTTGCGGACAAAGCGCACATCCCGCGCTGATACCAGCCCTACCAGCTTTCCCTGCTCATCTATAACCACAAAGCCGCCAACGTCCAGCCTCTCCATCTCAAGGCGCGCCTGCTCTACTGTCTTATCGGGCTGGATCGTGTAAGGCTGCGTTATAACGAAAGACTCGGCCCGCTTTACCTTCCTGACTTCTGCCACCTGTTCTTCTATGGAAAGGAAGCGATGAATGATGCCGATTCCACCTTGCCTGGCGATTGCCGTCGCCATAGCCGCCTCCGTGACCGTATCCATATTCGCGGCCACTATGGGGATATTCAGCTCTATATTTCGTGTCAGGCGGGTTTTGGTAATTACTTGCCTGCGGGACGAAATCGAGGAGCGCTGGGGAATCAGGAGCACGTCGTCGTAGGAGAGCGCCATTTGTATTTCGTTCGGGTCGGTCGGCTTGAAACCGTTGCGGCGTTGCTTGAGATTGGGGCCTAGTACTGGGGTGGTCGGCATGGTATTCCTCCGAGGGAAGTTTACGGTATTACTTTATTTCGCATTATATCACGCTGGTGGAACTAGAATCTTAGTTGTTAGTTGTTAGAAGTCACTAAGAACCAACAACTAACAACTAACAACTTCTCATACGTCCTACACGGCCAGGCCTATTGTGATATAATTAACAGTAAACGAACAAAAAGAGCAAGCAACTAAGAATGGTTGCATAGTGGAGGGTTGCAATGGCGCAAAATCTTGTACAAAAAATAATAGGCAATCACCTTATTTCGGGCGAGATGACCCCCGGTAAAGAAGTCGCGATACGCATCGATCAGACGCTGACGCAGGACGCTACGGGCACGATGGCGTATCTGCAATTCGAGGCGATGGGCATAGACAAAGCACGAACCGACGTCTCAGTGAGCTACGTCGATCACAACATGCTTCAGACCGGCTTCGAGAACGCCGATGATCATCGCTTCTTGCAGTCGATTGCTGCCAAATATGGTGTTTATTTCTCCAGGCCGGGCAATGGTATTTGTCATCAGGTCCATCTTGAGCGGTTTGCGGTTCCCGGCAAGACGCTGCTTGGCTCTGACAGCCATACTCCGACCTGTGGTGGGCTTGGAATGCTGGCGATTGGCGCGGGTGGCCTGGACGTAGCGGTTGCGATGGGCGGCGGTCCGTTCTATACGGCCATGCCTGAGGTCTGGCTTGTGCGCCTTGTAGGCAAGCGGCAGACGTGGGTAGCCGCCAAGGACATTATTTTTGAGGTTCTACGCCGCCTCACCGTAAAGGGTGGTGTTGGTAAGATATTTGAGTATGGCGGCCCCGGCGTAGTTGATCTTTCGGTTCCGGAGCGCGGCACGATTACAAACATGGGCGCAGAGCTTGGCGCAACGACCTCGATTTTCCCCTCTGACAAGCGCACCAA
>JBDSDS010000100.1:0-9201 GCA_039920445.1 Chloroflexia bacterium | reverse complement strand
CTACGTTCCATTTACTTATTCTGAAATGGCCTCTTAGGATTAGTTAGATAAAGGCCGCCTAAAACAGGTCGGTCAGCCACTTGCGTAACAACCGAACGCCTCCGCGCTGCCGGTCGCCTGGAAGGAGGGCGCGTAGATTAGAGTCTAGCCTCCCGGTGATGGAGCGCACACGCTCGCGGGTTTCTCCCTCGAACAGAGAGGGGTCGATAGGCTTGCCTATTCGCACCACGAGCCGCCTTCCAACCCAGAGCAGACTCGTCCCGGTGAGGCCCACCGGAAGGAGCGGCACCCCGGACGTAACGCTGAGATGGGCCGCCCCATGCTGCAACTCTAACAAATCTCCCTCGCTTTTGCCCAGATGGCCTTCCGGGAACAAAAGGAGCGAACCGCCCCGCTCCAATACGCCTTGCATTATACGCAACGCCTCACGCGGCTTGTCACGATCAAGGGCAACCATCACCTGCATCCAATTGATCATGATAGTGCGAAACCCGGAAATCTGCTTTACCTCGCGCTCACCCAATATGTAGATGCGCGGCTCGATGGGCAGGAAGAGGAGGATCAGGAAGGGATCGGTCCAACCGAGGTGATTGGCACAGGCCACAACCGGCGTTTGCGGCACGTTGGCTAACCCCACGACCTTTACGCGGAACACGAGACTGAAGATAATACGGATCGCAAGCCGGAACAACCTCAAGTGAAGGCGGGCTTTCCCAGCATCGCCTTCCTGAATGCGGTTGTCGTCCTCGTGAGGAGCATCCCTGCTTTCTATCTTGTCTCTTGTATCATGATCCATCACGCCTCCCCTCGCACTTCCGATAAAGGCGGCCCGGCAATGCTAGTTTGGGCCACAGTCGTACCGTGTACAACAGGAAGATGAGGTGTCGATTCGCCCAGGAATACAGCGTACATGACCGCCAGAATAGGCAGATGACCCAATAACTCTTCGGGCGGGAGGAGCGGGATCGTTATGTTGAACGGCACCCACATGAACAGGATGACTATCCTCGGCAGCACTCCGGCAATAAGGAGAACACCAACGGTCGCTTCTACTGCCGCCGCCGCATACACGAACAACTCGTCGGAGAACCAGGTAAACCCGATCAAGCGCATAAAGTTGAACTCAGGGCGTGTATCGAGGAAGGCCAGCGCCAGCCCCGGATTGAGGAGCTTCTCGCTGAAAGCGAGCCACAATATTGATAGGCCCGTGAAAATGCGGAGAATAGGCAGTGCATAATGTGAGTACTTGCTCCAAAATGCAGTAGCCCGACGTGGAAGATCACCATGCGGGAGGAAAAGCCCACGACCGTTGATGAGGAAGAAAATACCTATCCCAACGAAAAGCAGTTGTTCAACAACCCTCGAGAGTGGAAAGAACATAATCGAGACAAGCACAAGACCAACCAACAAAGCGCCGCCCAGTCTGGTCAGCCACCCGGTAATGAGCGTGAAAGACGCAAAGAGTTGCAGACCGAGCAGCGCAATCCCTAACGCATCCCACGGTACGGCAAGTCCGGGCGCGAGAAGCCAACCCTGAACCGCCATATATACCAGGCTAATCGCGGTCTGAATACCAAGCACCGCAAGCACGGAAGAGTTCACCGGCTGCAACCAGGGCGGGTTTGGAAAGAATGGGTCATGCACGGCTCGACGAATAAGCAGAAGCAATGCTAACGACACTGTTGCCGTTACAAGGGAAACGACCACAGGCAGGCTGAAGAAGAGTTCAAATCGCAAAGGATAGGCACTGTCGTCCACAAACCACTTTTCGTGGGCATGCGCTGTTGAAGGCATGATAAGAATTACGATTACAACGAAAACGAGAACGAGAACAGGAAGAGCAGGCAATAACTTTCTAATGGACCGTTTGCCACTCTCGGTTTTACCGCTTTCCATGCGATGCTTTCCTTGTCGTGCCCATGTCATTAGTGATAGCATGTCATTCTGGAGGACTCGATGCCCGCAATGGCCTTCACGATTATCGCAGCACATTCGAGATTCGCCAATAGCTATACACGCATTTCGTGTGCCCCAGGTAGCCTTGAGAGATGACCCTGGGCGTGAGGAGGGGATATGGGGTCAGGTGGACGTCTGGACGACTTTCGTGAATACAGAAAGAAAATGAATGAGCGCATCCTGGGTGCGGGCCACCTCGGTATCAACAGATTTTTCAATCTCGATACTGCGGCATATAATGACGGCCCGCTTCCCGGCAATACTAAAGAACTGCTAGGGCTGGTGGCGTCGGCGGTACTGAGGTGCAACGATTGCATAGATTACCACATCATCCAGTGCGTCGAGACAGGTTGGAGTGACGAAGAGCTTACCGATGCGCTCAACGTTGCACTCGTGGTGGGCGGGAGCATTGTTATCCCCCACTTGCGCCACGCGCTAGAGACACTCGATCTTGTAAGAGCAGAGCAGCGAGCAAGGGCCATTACCGAAGAATAGAGAGAGTAGTGTAAGCCTGCTTGTTTAGAAGACATCTCAAGAATGGTGTGCAAGACGGAGCGAACCCACTTCACTTCGTTCAGAATGGCAAATCTAACTTTTGTGTCGATCTTCACACAGAGATGCTATTTGTCATATCATCTCTAGACACTGCGCCGAGCGCCCGACCTGGCGAGGGCAGCAACCGCAGTCCGAAATATACTCGTCAAAAGAAACAAGCCGACCGCCAGCATAACAATTGTGCCGCCTGGAGGCAGGTCGAGGTAATAAGAAGTCGCAAACCCCGTCACAAGAGAGACCATGCTGAACAACACGGACCAGAACAAAGTCGCCTTGAAACCTCGGCCTAGCTGCAAAGCCGCCGCCACGGGAACTATCATCAACGCCGCTACCATCAGCAGGCCGACGATCCTCATACCGACCGATACAGTAACCGCCGCCATCACCGCCAGAAGCACGTTCAGCGCCCCGACACGAATACCGCTTACCCTGGCCGTGGCCTCGTCGAACGTCAGGGCAAAAAGCTCCTTGTAGAGGAGCGCTACAATCGCCACGACTACTATGCCGAGGCCGAGTATCAACCAGACATCGGTGGCGCTGACCGTCGAAATCTGTCCAAACAAGTAGCCGAAGAGCTGAGCGCCGCTGAACGAGCCGCTCAACTTTGAGAGGATCACGCCGCCTGCGATACCGCTATAGAAGAAAATAGCCAGCGCCAGATCGCCATATGCCTTCTGCCGGGAGCGCATCCACTCTATACCGAGCGCACCCATAACCGTAAAGCCAAGCGCTGTCACAAGAGGATAGATGTGCGTGTAGAATCCCGCGGCCACACCGGCGAACGCGATATGTCCCAGGCCGTCGCCTATGAGAGACAGCCTTCTCAACACGAGGAAAAGCCCTATAACCGGACAAATCGCCGCCACGAGCAGGCCCGCCGCCAGGCCGCGCTGCATAAACTCAAGCTGTAACCAATCGAACATCAGGCCCTGCTTCCCATACCGATTGCGCTATTGGCGGTCGCGACCGCGAAGTGGGACGGCGCATCGATAAAGCCTTCGGGCGGGCCATAATAGCAAAGCGAGCGATCTATGCATGCCACAGTATCCAGCATATGCCTGAGCGGACCTATATCGTGAGAGACAAAGACGAGAGCCACCCCTAGCTCTTTGTTCAGGTTATGTAGCAGCCCGTAAAACCTGGCCTGCGACTCGGCATCGACCCCTGCAGTCGGCTCGTCAAGCATTAGTAAATCAGGCTCGGCGGCAAGGGCGCGAGCGATATTGACACGCTGCTGCTGCCCTCCGGAAAGGAGACCGATCATTCTGTAGCGCAAGTTCTCGATCCCGGCCAGTTCGAGCGCGCGGCTAACAGCCACACGGTCCTCCTGCCGGGGCCACCGAAAAACCCCGATCTTAGCTGCCCGCCCAAGCATCACTATCTCTTCGACGGTCGCGGGGAAGTGGGGGTTAGATTGTTCTAACTTCTGGGGAACATACCCGATGCGCCACCAATCCTTGAACCGGCGCTGGTCCTGCCCAAATAAGAATACGCGCCCTTGCTGAGGCCTCAGCAGCCCAAGCATTATCTTGAGCAATGTGCTCTTGCCCGCGCCGTTGGGACCAACAAGAGCCACGAACTCACCCGCCGCTATTTGCAGGGTCAGATTATCGAGCACCATCGCGCCGTCTTCATAAGCGAAACTGACGTTCTCTACGCCCAGCACAGGCTCGGCCCTCGCTACACTGTTTACTTTGTTTACTCTATTTTCTGGCATTTCGCGCATACCCCGTATAACTCCAGGTGGTGGTCATCTACGCGAAACGAGCCTTGTGCGCTCAGTCCGCGTAGCCGCCTTGCATCGAGGAAGCACCCTTCTAAATTGCTTACCTCACCGCATCTTGTGCAAACCGTATGGTGGTGGTGGGTATCGGCCAGGCCACAAAGCACATATGCATAGCCCGACGCTCCGCTTGCCTCTAAATGCACACGCTCAAGCAAATCGAGTCCAACGAGCAGATCTAGGGTCCTAAAGATAGTCGCACGACCAACCGATGGGGTCAATTTGAATGCCTCGATCAGATCAGCCGTCGTGAAAGTATTACCTTGCGTAGCGATATAAACAAGCACCGCCCTGCGCGGCGCCGTCACCCGATGGCCCGCTTCGATCAGCCTGCGCTCAGCCAAGTGTATGACCTGGGCGGCCTGTTTATTGAGACTAGGTATCATTATATTGATCTTAGCATGAGAGGAATACCCTGTCAAGAGTAAACAGGATTATATGTTTTCTAATTCATGATATTGAGAAATGCGGGAACGTCACTCCCGATTCATAGGGCGGATAATCATTATGCAAAGTAAATGCTATAATTGAGGATTGGAACCCAGGCCGTCGCATTCTCACGTCGAAGGAGCCTATTATGAAAAGCCTTATTTCACGGAACCGATACCTTATCGCCGTCGTTACGTTTCCAATTGCGTTCTTGCTCGGCTGGGTAACATCCAGCACACACGCGGCGCAACTTGCATCGCCCTTCACCTCTTATAAAGCGATGCGTCCTCAATCAAGCGCGCAAGCCGCGACTCCCGCTCTGGTCGCTACCCCCACGAGTCAGGCGACGCAAATCAGTATAAATCCGCTAATGAAAGTAGTCGTCAATGGGCGTACGTATGATGCATACCTGAAGGCCGCAACTAAAAAGAAGCAGGAATACCAGTACTCATGCGAGTTTGACGCCGCCTGGGTTGTGCTCAAGACGTATGGGTTCGATGTCAGTGTTGCGAGACAGGCCGAGATAGTGGGGATGGATAAGAGCCGCCAGCCTTACTACAAAGAGACCAAACAGGGCGCTGTAATATACGGAGGCAATGTTACGACGGCATTTTCGGGCGATTACAAGAAGAATTTTCTGGCACGCTCCACCGGGGCAGCCATGCGTAAAGTGTTCGAGTATTACGGCCTGAAAGTAACTCCTGTAAATAGCCGCACCGGAATAGAAGCCGCACTCTTGAGGGGCGAACTGGTCTGGATAAAGACCACTGTGGACTTCAAGGCTTGGCGGCCCGCTACCTGGGTGATGCCCGATGGGCGGAGTTACAAGACGGTCCTCGGCAATGACCATGCTGCTGTCGTGATCGGCTTTAACAATACGGGCGTCGTGATACGTGATGTGCTCGGCCCAACCAGCACGAACCGGCAGCGCCGCTATGAGTACGAAGTCACGTGGCCCAAGTTTCTCGCGGCATGGGGCGCGCAGCAAAATGATGGGCTTGCGGTGGCGCCTCTCAGTCGTTAGATACAGAATCAATGAATTCACGGCGGAGTTGACTGTTATCCCTCTGGCTCACATATACCATTTTGCTGTAGAATAACTAGGCTCTAGGTTTGTGGAGGGATCAGACGTGGACTGGCTGGCTGGTTGGGCGACACCTGTACTTGTAGTTGGCGGACTGGGAGGTTTGACCCTCGGCTTCGCGCTTCTCATTGGCCGCTGGATTGACGCTCAGAGCCGCACCGTTGTCGATGAGCCTCGTCGGGGTCGCAAGCCAAAGCGGTAAGCCAATCTCCCGGTTAAGCCAGGGGCAACACTCACCTCGAAAGGGTCTAAACTTGAACTGGACCGGTATAATCCTGGGGCTTTTTTCTATGCTCGCGATTGGGCTTGGGTTCGTCTGGGTCATCCGGTTTGAATACCTGATCGGCGCGTACTGGTGGAAGTGGGTGCTGGCGGCGGGCGCCCTTGTTTGCACTGCTTCTCTTTTCGCCCCCAATTTCCTTGTTTCGGCGCTGCTTGGCATTACGGGCGGCAGCATAATGTGGGGCGCGGTCGAATTGCCTCATCAGGAAGAGCGAGTCGACCACGGACTCTTCCGGGCGCACCCTGCCCGCGCAGGCAGACGCAGACTCAAGCACGAGGACGATCATGCCCATTCCCACGGCTCAAAACCGGGGCTTGGGAAATGGTGGAGTTTTTAGCATGCCCTTCGGATTAGAAGTACAGTTTGCCGGAATCCTGCTCGCGGGTGTGACGTTCCTGACAGTATGGTGGGGCCACGTGCTTGTGCGGATAGTCCATTACTACATGGGAACGCGCCCCGCCCCGGCCCTCTTTCTTGCTGGGCTGCTTGCTCTCCTGGCGACCACGCAGACGACAAGCGACCTCCTTGCCGCAGTAGGTGGCATTGTCGGGCTGACCCTTATGTGGGACGCTTTTGAGCTGCATCGGCAGGAGTTGCGAGTCCGGCAAGGGCATGCGCCGCTAAACCCGCGTGTCCACCATGAGGCCGCCGGTATAACTGCCTCTACGCTTGCTCAGGCTTCGGATGATACCGATGGAGTAGACCTCTGTCTGTCGTGCGGTTCCAACTCAGGCAACCGCTTCCTCTGTCGCCGAGGTCCCTACTGCAAGGTGAAACAGTGGGAGCATTATTCCGCAGGCAGCGCCGCCGACGTTGGCAGTGGATAAGTCCGAGCCTCTATCTCAGGGTCCGGCAAGGAGGGCGCTTGGGTGCGGCGGGAGTGGCGGGCGTGGTCAGGGTTGAAGGTGGAGCCTTTCAACCCCGACCCGTGATTAGGCATGGCTATTCTGGGAGTTTTGGATTTGCACATGACCCACATCGTATATCACCTTCTGCCCCTTGACAACCCTCCGATTACCTTAACCTATCACCTATAACACACTGGTCCGCCCCTACATCTTCGGATTTCTACACTCCCTACATAAGAATGTCCTGACCATCACGAACTCATTTCCCCTTGTCATTCTGAACGAAGTGAAGAATCCCGTCCCTCACGCCTCATTTCTTCTACGCCCAGTTTTACAAGGATTTTACAATACGATTACGCCGGCCTAACTTATATGGCAAATGCGTCGGGTATAATCATCGGCAATAGGATGGCGACCATATGGCTCAAGGTAACGCAGGATTTCTACCTGCCGTTAATAATCATTTCAGGTTATTGACGCCACATGGTCAGTGAATGTATAAGTCTATTGGTATCGCAAAGCAACTGAAAAGGAGCGAACCGTGGCTCGATCCGATGCCTTTTTGATAGCCCACCTTTTGAGGCGGGCCGGGTTTGGTGGAAGTGCCGCCGAGATTGACTCCTACGTCGCTTTAGGCTTCGAGGGCGCGGTTGACCGGCTCATCAACTATTCCTCGGTAGACGACAGTGCGCTTGATCGCATTATCAGCGATATGCGAGCCAACAACCCTGTATCGACCAACGAAAAGCGCCCTGAGTATGGCAACCCCGGCCTCGAAGTAGCGATCTGGCTCACGCGCATGCTCCTCACAAAGCGACCCCTCCAGGAGAAGATGACCCTATTCTGGCACGGCCATTTTACTTCCTCCATTCAGGACGTAAAGGTCGCGCCCCTCATGTACCAGCAGAACGCCCTCTTCCGGGCAAATGCCCTCACCACCAGCTTTAAAGACCTCACTAAAGCAGTGGCGCGCGACCCGGCAATGCTGATCTACCTCGACAATAACACCAACCGCAAAGGCAAGCCGAACGAAAACTGGGCACGTGAACTGATGGAATTGTTCACCCTCGGCATCGGCAACTATACAGAAAACGATGTCAAAGACGCTGCACGATCTTTCACCGGCTGGACAGTTGACCGCCAGGGTAACTTCGTCTTCAATCCGCGCCAGCATGACGACGACCAGAAGACGGTGCTTGGGGTCACAGGCAACCTGGACGGCGACGATGTTATCAACCTCCTCCTGGCCCATCAAGCCCATCCTAGCTTCATAGCCGTAAGGCTTTTCGCCTTCTTCGTCCACGATAACCCCGACAGGGCGACGGTCGATAAGTTCGCCGATATATATGTAAAGAGCGGCCTGAACGTGCGAGAGCTTCTGCGACGGCTTTTACTCTCCCCAGAGTTCCGCTCTGAGAAATCGTATAACTCTCTCATTAAAAGCCCCCTCGAGTATGTCATAGGGGCAATGCGGTCGCTTTCTGCGCGATATACCGATGTGCGGGCATGGAACGCTATTACCGGCGCACTGAGAGTGATGGGCCAACAGATTTACGCCCCTCCTGATGTTGGAGGCTGGCCCGGCAACCAGAGTTGGATCAACAGCACTGCTTATTACAGTCGGGCCAACCTCGCTGATGCACTCGTCACCGTAAACAGCGAGGCGACCATCGACCCCCGCGAGATAGCGGCAAACGCACTCATCTCAACACCGGAAGCAGCCGTAGATTACTTCCTCTCCATACTTCTACAGGGCGATGTCCCACCGGCATACCGAAGCACATTGATCAATTACATGGGCAAGCCGGGTACACCTCAGCAGTGGGATGGCAAGCTGCGTGGCCTTGTCAGGCTGATAATGTCCAGCCCGATCTACCAGATGAATTAGGCCCGAAGTGCGCGGCACATTGACTATTGAAGGGAGCTAACCAATGGCGATAACACGACGCGATTTGATGAAGGACGGGCTGGTCATAGCCGCATTGGGCCTGGTCGCACCTTCATTTCTGGTCAAAAGCGCATATGCTCTTCCCGGTACTGTTGGCCGTGGGGACCGAGCAGGCAACGACTCGCCTCTCGGTGGCGGTGTGGGCTCACTGAAGAAGAATATCCTGGTCGTGATACAGCTTTCGGGCGGCAACGACGGCCTCGGCACAGTCATCCCATATACCGACCGTACATACTTCACCTCACGTCCAAGCCTTGCCCCCAAGCCAGAGGAAATCCTCAAACTAACTGATAACATGGGCCTGCACCCCGCGCT
>JBDSDS010000099.1:0-6367 GCA_039920445.1 Chloroflexia bacterium | reverse complement strand
AATGGCGCGCCATGTCCCTACCTGCTACCGGCTCGCCGACTCTATTTTATCGTCACGCCCTCTTCCTTTAGAGCATCCCGCACAATCCCCTTGATCTTCTCCAGGTCTTCCTTAGATTTGATCGACTCGAAGCGATAGGTGATGGCAGGTTCGGTGTTGGAGGCACGTACCAATGCCCAGCCCGTAGGGAAGACAATACGCACGCCGTCGGTGGTGATCACCTCATATTCTTTGGAGAACTTCTCGCGCAGCCTGTCGATCAAGCCAAACTTCTTCGATTCATCTACATCGGACCGGCCCTCGGTGGTGTTGAAGTATTTGGGCACTCCTCGGAACCGCTCGGAGATTGGCACGTCGCTATCGCCTATAGCCTCCAACAACTTTGCCCCTGCGTAGATGCCGTCGTCGAAGTCGATGATCGGGTCGTTGAAGAATATGTGCCCACTGAACTCGCCCGCGAAAGGCGCACCCGTCTCCAGCCGCTTTGCAAACACATTGGTATAGCCTGTCTTCCACATGATAGGCTTACCGCCATGCTTGGTGATGTCCTCGGAAAGAGCAAGCGAACACTTCACATCGAAGATGATCTCCTCACCTGGGTGACGCTCCAACGCTTTGCGCGAGTAGAGAATCATGTACATATCGGGCCATACGATCTCGCCGTCATTTGCAATCACCCCCAGGCGGTCGCCATCACCGTCCAGGCCTATACCAACATCAGCCTTCTGTTTCTTCACCTCAGCGATGAGGTCAACCACGAACTCCTCCTTGAGGGGGTTTGGCAGATGGTTCGGGAAGTTGCCGTCCGGCTCGAGGAAGATGCCGCTCACGTCACAGCCCAGCGCCTTGTAGACGTTCATGGCGGTCGGGCCGGTCGCGCCGTTGCCGGGGTCGATCACCACTTTGAGGGGGCGCTTGACCTCAACCGTATCGACTATGTACCTGATGTAATCGTCGGTGACGGGGCGATCGCTGTACTCGCCCTTGCCCCCATGGAACTTGCCGCCCTGGATAATCTTGTACAAGTCCTGGATGTCGTCAGCAGTGAGAGGAGCATTCAGTCCGTCGGCGGTGCGCTTGCGGGCCTTGAAGCCGTTGTACTCGGCGGGATTATGCGAGGCCGTAATCGCCGCGCCACCGTCCGTATCGAGGAACTTCACGCCATAGTACATAATCGGCGTTGGCACCATGCCGATGTTGATCACATCCACACCCGATCCCAACATGCCCCTGACTGCCTCCTTCTGGAAGCGCGGCCCCGTCAGGCGTGCATCATACCCACAAACCACACGAAACCGCTCGCCTTCTACCGGCTTGATTCCCTTCTGCGCGTAAAGGAACGTACCATAAGCGCGGCCCAGGTTGTAGTAAACATCGTCGGTGAGGTCTTTATCGACGATGCCCCGGATGTCGTACTCTCGGAAAATGTGCGCGGGCACTTTGGCCCCTGTTGTGCTTGCCATCTGAGCCTCCAGGTGTCAAATTGAGGATATAGTTGCGCTCCATTGTACAGCAATTGGCGGGCCGTTGTCGGGAAATATGAATTATGAGTTTTGAATTATGAATTGGGAGTACAAAGCATGGTTGCGGGTTGTGTATCAACTTGCCTTGTCATTCTGAACGAAGTGAAGAATCCGTTATCGCAAGCTGGGTAACCCCTTGTGCATAACCCCATACATGACTCGCCCCCTGTACGCCCGATATGGTACAATTAAGCGTGTAAAATTGCACTTTATGTTCTGTTTTGGTGAGGTTCCTCAGCGCTTCGCCTTCCATCTTTGCAGTCAGGAGAATCATCATTCCCATCTATGTAATGCGTTTCACCGTTGTCGATAATAGCGGCTCGACCAGCTTTGTCGCGCCCTGCAACGCCCTCAAGGCGCTGGTGGCGGCGTGCAGCAAAGCCCCAAGCACCCTTGAAGAGCTGCTTTCCGTGGCAGTGCGTTATGACAGCGATATCAAAGACTATGTACTCGACAGTCTGGCCGTGTTCGACGAGCATAACAGCAACGCCAACCACGACCAGATACAAACCGCCATCGACTATGCCGACGAGCAGCGTAGCGCACACAACCTGCCCGCCTTCCGCGTAGTAGACGAACCTACCCGCGAAGCCAGCCTCCAACCGGTGAAGGCGGGCCTTGTCATATTCAACCTCAAAGAGCAGCGCATCATCCAGGTCCACAACACCTACGCCGACATCAAGCGCCGGGACCGTGGCCGCATCCACGAAGGTGGCGAGCCGACCGAACGCCTCTACCACTACAGCCTCCCAATGGACTGGCGAATACTGCCCTAAACGGAATTATGAATTATGAGTTTTGAATTATGAATTAAACAGAAGCTAATCAATTCAAAACTCATAATTCAAAACTCATAATTCAAAGAAATGATTCCTGTAAGACTCAAACTCCGTAACTTCATGTGCTATCGCGACACCGCCGAGGTGCTCGATCTTACCAACGTGCATCTGGCATGCTTGTCGGGCGAGAACGGCGCGGGCAAATCGGCCCTTCTCGAAGCTATTACCTGGGTCTTGTGGGGCAAAGCGCGCGACCGCTCCAATATCGACGACGATCTAATCAGCAAGGGCGCGTCCGAGATGGAGATTGATTACCACTTCATCCTCGGCAAGGAGCACTACCGCGTCGTCCGCAAGCGCGCCAGGAAGCAGACCTTCCTCGACATACAGGTCAGCCCAAGTGGCGAAGACGGCACATGGCGTATCCTCTCCGGAGGTACCAAAGGCGAGACGCAGGCCCAGATCACTAGTGTCCTAAAGATCGACTACGAAACCTTTGTCAACTCGGCCTATATCCTCCAGGGTCGTGCTGATATGTTTACCATCAAGACTAAGACTGAGCGCAAGCAGGTCTTAGCCGACATCCTCGGCCTCGCGCAGTACGACCGTTTCGAGAACCTTGCCAAAGAGGAGGTACGGGATCGCAAAGCCCTCACCACCGATCTTGAAGGCCATTTCACGCGCATCGACAGAGAGTTGCTCAAGCGCGGAGGCTATAGCGAGGAGTTGGAAGAGGTAGAGACTGAGTTTATCCGGGAACAAGAGAAGCTATCAAGCCTGCGCGCTGAGATGATAGACCTTGCAGGCAAGGCACAGCAGTTGGAGAACGCCCGCAAGCGGCTGACCGAGCTTCAAGATCGCATCCGCAAGCGTGAAGATAACATGGTGACTATAAAGGCGCGCACCATGCAGAACACCTCCCGCAAGGAGCAATTCGAGAGCCTGCTTGCCCAGCGCGAAGAGATAGAGAGCGGATATGCGCAGTGGCAGGAGGCCCAACAGGAGGACCAACGGTTGGCAGCCCTCCTGGACGACTACAGACGCCTGGAAAAAGACCACTCTCGCTACGAACAAGAGATTGCCATCGAGCGGACCCGCCTGTCGAGCCAGATACAACAGCACGAGAACAAGATAGCAGACCTGGGGCGTAACCTCGCGGGCCGGGGCACCACCGAAGCCCAACTCTCCGAGGTATTGAGCAAGCTCCAGAAGCTAGAGCAGTTACAGTTAACCGCCGAAGACACTAGATGCAGCATCGAGAACCTCGACGTGAAGATGCGGACCCTCACCAACGAGAAATCCGCCCTCAAGACCGAAGGCGCCCAGATACGGCAGAAGCTGAACATGATAACCGAGGCACACTCGGACGGCAAGCGCCATGCGGACTGCCCACTATGCGGCACCGACCTCACAGCCGACGCCCTTGATCGCGTCCGCCGCTCTTATCAGGCCGATATTGATGAGAAGCTTGCTCAATATGAGGGCAAAGGCAACCAGATAGAGGAAATCAACGCCCAGATCGTCGCCCTCCAAAAGCGCTATGATAGTGAGCGCGAGCAGCTAAAGCCCCTCAATATGCAGCGTCAGCGTGAGGCCAAGCTCCGTAACGACATCGAAAACCTCGACCGCGACGAGCAGGATTTGGTGAAGCAAGAAGGTCTCCTTGTCCATCTACGGACTACCCTGAGCGACGGCGACTACGCACATGAGGCCCGCACTCGGATGTCATCTGCCTCCGCCGCCATCAAAGAGCTTGCTTACGATGGAGCAGCCCACGAAGCAGCCAAGCACAGGGTAATCGAACTAAGGCCGCACGATTACGACCGTAGATACCACCAACTGGCAGGGGCCGAGAACCAGCTCGCCACCGCGCAGGAGAGCCTCGATGCAGATGGCATCACCCTGCAAACCGCCCAGCAAGAGCAGGAAAGCGACCGCGCCGAGGTAGCAGCCCTTACCCCACAGGTAACAGAGTTCGAGGGCGTAGTCGATGCCCTTACCGTCAGGCGCATAGACGAGCAGGCATTGGCCTCGAAAGTGAACGAGCTTACCGACCGCAGGGGTGGTCTACGCAACAAGCTGCGCTACTGTGATGAGCTTCAGGAAGAAAAGGCTCAGCATGCTGCCCAGTATCAGAATGCGATGGAAGAAAAAGTGATCTACTCTGAGCTTCAAGAAGCGTTCGGCAAGAACGGCATTCAGGCGATGATTATCGAGAGCGCCATCCCCGAAGTGGAACAGGAAGCCAACGCCCTCCTCCATCGCATGTCCGACGGCCGTATGAGCGTGGAGATCACCACCCAGCGCGACGCGAAAAGCAGCAAGGCAGTCCTTGAAACGCTCGACATCAACATCTCCGATGAAATGGGCACCCGTCCCTATGAGCTTTACAGCGGCGGCGAGGCGTTCCGCGTCAACTTCGCCGTGCGTATTGCCCTCTCGAAGCTGCTGGCCCGCCGCGCCGGAGCGCAACTTCAGACCCTTGTGATAGATGAAGGTTTCGGCAGCCAGGACGGCCAGGGTCGAGAAAAACTGGTCGGCGCGATACGCTCCATCGAGGGCGACTTTGAGAAGATTCTCGTCATCACCCACATCGAGGAGCTAAAAGAAGAGTTCCCCGTCCGCATCAACATAGTCAAGACCCCGTCCGGCTCCCGCATTATCATGGGGGAAGATTAGGACGGTAATTATGAGTTTTGAATGGATGGTGGACTAACGGCGAAGGGCTTCGGGCAAGCGAGCGCACTTACCCCTGTCAAACTGGGCGCACACCGCATCAACCTTCCCTCCCACCCTGATGTGCAAACCTGAGCGCGCCGCCCATCCGGGCCTGTAAAATACCACCGCGCAACAGCTTATAGTTGGCGGGAGTGGCGAATAAGGCAGATGTAGGGTGGACCCGTGTGTCCGCCCTGTTTAAGCGCATCTCAGGCAAAGGCGGACACACGGGTCCGCCCCTACAGTATTGCATCTTCTCTTTTAGTCACTCCTTAGTTGGCAGGCTACTTTGGCACTATGCTAGGAGGCAACAAGATATTATGACATTCACAAGGCGCACAATCGGGCTGGCGCTATCCGAGTTGGCGGGATTAGGCGCGCTTGCCATGCTCCTCTTCTATCTACCGCTTTTTGGTACTTCGCCGGGTAGCAACCCGCTAGGGCTGGATAGCATCGCCGCCTACCTGCTTCTTTTCGCCGCGCCTCTTTTCATCTTCCTTCCCTTCAGTACGACGCTCAGGCTCGGCCCGCTTTGGCTTTTAGCCGCCGGATCATGGGCGCTCCTCGGCTATGTGCTTTTGTTCGTCGGCCCACCGCAGAGGCAAGATGCAGGCTTCATGACGTACACTGCCTTCCTCGCGCTTGTCTTCGTGGCCCTCGCCTCCACGCTCTCCGTACCGATGGGCATGATAAGCAAGCATCTACTCCCGCCCACAACCCCAAAAGGCGGTATGGCACGCGCCCTCCGACAAGGAAGCCTGCTCTCACTGTTCACCGTCATCTTGCTCGCAATGTCGCCGCTCGGCGTCCTCAACTGGCTTAATACCCTCCTAGTCTTCACCATCGTTGCCCTGACCGAGTTTTTCTTCCTGGCACGTGACTAGGTGTAACGTGTTAATATTTATTCACCGCAGAGACGCAGAGGGCGCGGGGATTAATATGGTTGGTTAGTTGTTTCATTGTCGTTTCTGGTAACTGGTCACTCATAAGAACCATTACTTGCAGGACTGAGTATAATAAGCATTATGAGCAAAGTCACCATCATCGGCCTCGGTCTTATCGGCAACTCTATAGGCATGGCGCTCAAGCGGGCGACTGTGGGTGGACAATCAATCGAAATTGTAGGTTTCGACCCTGATCGCTCGCAAGAAGAAGCGGCCCTACGTAAGTACGGCAGCGTCGATAGTATCGCCCCGAATCTTGAGCAGGCGGTGCGAGGCGCGCAACTTGTGGTCATCTCTACACCCGCTTCCGCCGCACGCGAAGTGCTAAGTGCGATCAGCCCCTTGCTCGACGAGGGCGCGACCGTGACCGATACCCTCCCCAACAAAGAGCAGGTCATGGCCT
>JBDSDS010000098.1:0-3288 GCA_039920445.1 Chloroflexia bacterium | reverse complement strand
GATCTCACAATGGGTACCGGCTTTGTCTAGCCAACCTCGCACAGTGGGAGCCTGAAAGCCAAACACCGCCACAATAGCTTCGATAGGGCAGCCATGCCCGACTAGATAGATCACCATCGTCATGGTGTCAGCATTGGTATGCCCCCAATAGAAAGGAGTGTCTCGCCTAGGAGAGAATGTCTTGCCACACTGTGTACATTTGTAACGAAGAGGGGAGCGGCTATGTATCCAGATGTTGCCTCTGCCTCAATCGCCTATATCGCTCGTCCCACTATGGATAGCGCACCAGCCGCGAATACTATTTGAGCCGCTACTGCCCCCGCGAGGAGAAAGAGGGTAGCGGCACGCTCCCGGCGGAGGGCTAGCCACCCTACCACTGCGTTTATCCACCACACCCCCAGGGCGAACACCGGCAGGCGAAGCAGCTCGGTTGGGTCGCCTATGCGGTCGACCTGGGCCTGTGCGTTCCAGTGGAGAGGCAGCAGCTGGGGCAGGTCGGCGTAAACAAAGCTCAAGTACAAGAATAAAAGCGCGTTCAAGCCAAGCCCAACCAGCAAGAGAGTACGAGCAGGAAGGTCGGCCCAGAGCGCTGATGCACAACCACTGGGGCCTGATAGCTCAGTATGCACAACGGTTACACGAGCGGGTGTGTCCGGGGCATCTGGCTCGTCCAACATATCCAGTTCGTCCAGATCATCCTTCTTTTGCAGGTGGCGTAAAAAGCCCGCTGGGTCTTGCGGCGAAAGGCCAAACGTCACCCTAGGTGTCACGACGAATACCTGCCGAGAAGTGGGGCGTGTAGATACCATAGCCACGCGTCCTATCTGTGGACTTTCTCCCGAACCGACGTAATAGCCGGGCAACGGTACAAGGCCCGCTAATCCTGCCTGCCGCACAGTAACCGCTTTATCCCCCGCCAGGTCTCCATGCCCGTATACTGCCTTCACCGCATCCAAAGGCACAATATGCCGCACGCCACCACACCTGATGATAAGTTGGGTTGCGCTGGTACGATAGCTCATGCTCGATTGGCACCAGGCCATGTACACGAACAACCCCGCCAGCGCCAACAGCAGGAAAAACGTCAGCCCAAGCAAAAAGACCGCCGTATCGAACCTGTTCTGCGCCGACCGAGCCGAAAGTAGCCCCCAAAGCCATATTGCCCCTCCTATACAAAGGAGAGGCAAAATAGCGAAAAGAAAGCGGATTGGGGATGTGTGAGGTCGCCAGTATGACATGGTAGTAGTGGAGAGCAATGAGTGGTGAGTGATGAGTTATCCTGTTCCACATTAACCTTATCACTCATCGCTCATCGCTCCCTAAGATGCTACTGCCAGTTGCTTGGTCTCGACTTCGCGCCGGGCCTGGGCGTGAACAGGCGCGCACCAGTGGCGGTACTTGCTGACTTTCCCGCGCACGACGTCAAAGTATAGCTTTTGCAGGGCACGCCCTACCTCACCTATGCCGCCGTTACCGACCGGCCTGTGATCGACCGAGCCGACAGGGGCGATCTGCGCGCCCGTGCCGCAAAGGATAAGCTCATCGCAGACGTAAAGTTCGGTGCGGTCTATCGCACGCTCTACTACTGGTATGCCAAGCTCCTCGCGCAACAGGGTCATGATGGTCGAGCGTGTGATGCCTTCTAATATGTTCTCGGTGACTGAAGGCGTATAGGCAACCCCGCCCCTCAACATGAAAAGATTCTCAGCCGAGCCTTCCGACACGTGCCCTTCGTTACCCAACATGATCGCCTCGTCGAAGCCGTTCATCTGGGCCTCGCTTTTGGCGAATGCAGAGTTGACATATGAGCCTGTAATCTTCGACCGCGCCGGGATCATGTTGTCGTCAATCCTCTTCCACGACGACACGCCGACATTGAGCGCCCGATCCGTGTCGATATAGTTGCCGAACGGCTGCACGGTGATGTAAAGCTCATCGCGCAGGTTGTGAAGCCGGACACCGATAATCTCGTCCGCCTTATATGCCATCGGACGGATATAGGTGTCCTCGTGTATCGCGCTTTTCTCCATCAGGCCCCGTGTAATCTCAACCAGTTCTTCCGGGCTGTGGCGAAGTTGCATCATCAGTATGCGCGTTGATTGGTGCAACCGCTCGTAATGCTCGAGCGCGCGGAACATGTAAAGTTGGCCCTGGTCATCGTTATAATAGGCTCGGATGCCCTCGAAGCAGCCCGTGCCGTAGCTAAACGCATGAGTTAGAATGCCGATCTTGGCCTCGCTCAGAGGTATGACATTACCTTCAAAGTAGCAAAGGAGGGGCAGTTTTGTGCTCATTTTCTTCTCCTTGTATAGAAGCAGGCCCCGGACCACGCTGTCCGGGCCATGCGGTGTCACCCGCACGTCGAATTATAACACTGTCAGGTATAATGAGCAATTGCCGGACCAGTATCAACCCTGCTGATACAAAGTCTGTACTGGCGTGCCAAGTTTGAGTTTGTCATTCTGAACGAAGTGAATAATCCGTATGGAAGAACGGACGGTAGGTAAAAAACGGATTCTTCACTTCGTTCAGAATGACAAGGGAGTGGGTTCGCCTCTTGGAGCAGCTATTTATGAGATGACTTCCAACAACCATCTAATCCCCTCTTACGTATAAATTAGTGGTTGAATAAGATTGTGAAATTTGGTACAATCGTGGTGGGAATACTTATAGTGCACCTACAAAAAAGGCAAAAAGGAGCTCGAGCAATGAAGCTTTTCAAAAGGCGTGGTCTCAAGCAGTCTATGGGCTTGATTCTCACGGCTATGCTATTAGCGGCCTGTGATACCAGCGGCTCAACACAACCCGGCGTCAGCCCTACCACGACAGGGACGCCCCCTGCTACTCAACCCACGTCTGGCACTAAGACCAAAGTGCGCCTCGGCTATGTGCCTGTTATGATCTACGCGCCTCTCTTCGTGGCAGCCGAGCGCGGCTACTTCACCGAGGAAGGCCTCGAGGTCGAACTAACGCCTCTCCAGGGTGGTAGCGATTCGGTTGTGCAACTTGCAGCAGGCAACTTCGATGCGGCTGTTGGTGGTGCGGGCGCGGGCCTCTTTAATGCGGCCCAGCGCGGTGTCAAGTTCACCATAGTAGCCCCAATGCACAGTGAGCGCCCGCCCGTGACCAGCCCTCTCGTTATCAGCGCCAAACGAGCAGGCGAGATCAAGACCGTCGCCGACCTGCGCGGTAAGAAAGTCGCCATCAACGCCACCGGGGCAGCCACCGAGTACTGGTTGGCGCAGGCATTGGAGAAGGGCGGCCTCACCCTGGACGACATTGATCTAC
>JBDSDS010000097.1:0-10262 GCA_039920445.1 Chloroflexia bacterium | reverse complement strand
CGGCGCGCGTTCTCCCTCTACAAAGGCCTGTCCGGGAGAACAATATTTTACGTCGGCACGCTTGAACCGAGGAAGAATCTCACGATGCTCCTACAGGCTTTCAGTGAACTGGCTTCCGACCCAAATTTCGATGACACAACCCTCGTGATCGGCGGTAGTAAGGGGTGGTATTATGACGAGGTTTTCGCCACTGCCGAACGGCTCGGTCTCATGGGGTCTGGGCGCGTGCGCTTTCTGGGGAGGGTGCCTGATGAGGAGCTTCCCCTGTGGTATAATGTTGCGAGCGTGTTCGTTTTCCCGTCCATTTATGAAGGCTTCGGTCTGCCTCCCCTCGAAGCGATGGCGTGCGGCGCTCCGGTTATTACGTCCAATACTTCATCCTTGCCGGAGGTCGTGGGCGATGCAGGCATTATGTTACCACCTGGAGACCCAGGAGCGTGGGCGGTAGGAATGCGATTGATGCTTAGCGATCAGGGTACAGCCCGTGAGCTTGGCACAAGAGGTTTGGAGAGATCTAAGCAGTTTAGCTGGGACCGAGCCGCCCGCGAGACGCTGGATGTCTACCGTCTCGTGCTGGGCGAGAAGCGCAAGCGAGGCAGGAGTGCAGCCCAATTCAGATCCTCTCCTTCGATACAAAAGTGAACAATGGCGCTGATCTCGATATAGTCAGCCACGGAGTCGAACAGACTCGCAGGCTTGGCGCACACCTCGGCAGGCTTCTCCAACGGGGCGATACTATCCTCCTGGAAGGTGATTTCGGTTCAGGTAAGACTACGTTCACACAAGGCATAGCGAAGGGCATGGGCATCGACAGCAGATACGTAAACTCGCCAACCTTTACGTTGATAAACGAGTACGAAGGCGACAACATATCGCTCCACCACATCGATCTGTACAGGCTGGAAGGCGAGGAGCAGCTTGCTACCCTGGGACTGGAAGAGTATTTCGGAGGCGAAGGGGTGACGGTAGTTGAATGGCCGAGCGGCGCTGCCCCCTGGCTACCTGATGACAGGCTCATGATAAAGTTCTCATACGTCAATGATACCAAGCGCACTCTCAGGTTCTATGCGTTTGGAGAGCGATATACAAGGCTTATGGACGACCTGAAACAAAGCGCGTATGGCCTGCAAGCGTAATGGACGGTCTAACCCAAACGCGGGGCCAGGGATTGATTTTGGCCCTCGATACGTCAACAGAGATGGCAAGTATTGCACTCTACCGCCCGGTCGAAGGTATAATCGCTGAACAGACATGGCTCTCACACCGCGAGCAGACTACGCAGTTGCTCCCTACTCTCGAAAAGCTTATGTTGCTGGTTGGGGTTACTATAAGTGATATTGGCGGAATCGCAGTCGCCACCGGTCCCGGCTCGTTTAGCGGAGTGCGGATCGGTTTGAGTAATGCAAAGAGCATGGCCTACGCCTTGCAAGTGCCGGTGTGGGGAGTGCCAACCCTGGATGCGCTGGCATACCAGCAAGTAGCAGTGACAGCAGCACAGGTATGCGCGGTATTGAAGATGGGACGTGGCAGGCTCGCCTGGGCAGTTTATCGCACTAAAGGCACTCGCTGGCAAAGACTCACACCCTATGCGAGCGGCACCCCGCAAGAGATGGCCGCGAGCGTACTCGATCGAAAGGCCAACATAGGGACCCTCTTTTGTGGTGAAATAGACCAACTAACAGCAGCAACCCTGACCGAAGCATTAGGCGGGAATGCATCGATAGCCCCCGCAGCCGCAGGCGCTCGACGAGCCGGCTATCTGGCCGAGCTTGCATTGCAAAGAGCCAGCAAAGGAGAGGTGGACGACCCGAGAATCCTGCAAGCAATCTACCTACAACCTGCATAATCGGCAAAGAAGCGTTAAAATAGCAGCACTCAAAACGAGTTCAAGGTTCAAAGGTGTATGGCGTTCTAACCTTGAACCTTGAACAATTCGTAACTCATCGCTCATTACTCACCACTTACTAAAAATTGCCTTACATTCTTGAAAACATGCGGCAGGAAGACGTCGTGGTGGTCGCGGAGATCGAACGGCTTTGCTTTAGCATGCCGTGGCCTACCTCCGCTTACAGACGTGAGCTAAAGACGCCTGAAACCAACAGGTATATTGTTGCCCGTTTTGTCGAGCCATCGTTGCAATTGGACCCCGCCCAACCCCCAAAGCCACTGACACCCGACAATCTCACCATGCTGACTCGCCCAGAACTGCACACGAACAATAACGGCGCTGTATCTCAATCCCCGAATGAAGGAATCAAGTCGCTCTGGACCACCTTGCTACCGTGGCTACGCAGGAACGGCAACGGTCATGCAGACGCCTTGCCAACTCATAGACTGCCCCTGGTCGGCTATGCAGGGCTCTGGCTCATGGTGGACGAAGCGCATGTCACCACAATAGGCGTCAACCCGGCCTATCGAGGACAGGGTGTTGGAGAGCTGCTTTTCCTCGGACTGGTGGATATTTCGCGGGAGATGAAGGCCAGCAGGATGACACTGGAGGTGAGGGTGTCCAATACATCTGCCCAGGCCCTTTACCGCAAGTATGGGCTGGAAGTGGCAGGGATGAGGAAGAGGTATTACAGCGACAACGGCGAAGACGCTTACATCATGTGGAGTGAGCCGCTCGATTCGCCCCAATTCGAGGAGCGTGTCACTACCCTCCGAGAGGAGTTGGTGGCGCGACTTCAACAGAGCTACAACGCGCCCCAGACCCCGACCAGGCCGATTGAGAAGGGCCGACTCCAATAACAGTTATGAATATACTCGCCATAGAGACCTCTTGTGACGAAACCTCGGTCGCTATTGTAAGCGACGGCAGGCACATCCGCGCCAACGTCATTGCTTCCCAGATCGCGCTGCACCGCAAGTATGGCGGCGTTGTACCGGAGCTTGCCTCGAGACAGCACGTCCTGACGATTATCCCTGTCCTGGAAGAGGCTTTGCAGCAGGCTGGCGCGGATTGGAAAGAGATAGACGCCGTGGCTGTAACTCGTGGGCCGGGACTCTCTCCCGCCTTGCTGGTCGGTGTGAACGCGGCAAAGGCGCTGGCTTTTTCACGCCAGAAGGCGCTTCTTGGAGTAAATCACATGGAAGGGCATATCTACTCCAACTGGCTTATCCCGCAAGGTACGACAACAGATGGCGAGAAGGAACCCGCTTTTCCGGCGCTTTGCTTGATTGTTTCCGGGGGTCATACAGAATTAGTGCTGATGACCGGGCATGGGCAGTACAGGCTCCTCGGTAAGACGGTAGATGACGCGGCGGGCGAGGCGTTCGACAAGGCAGCGCGCATACTTGGCCTCGGTTATCCAGGCGGTCCCGCTGTTCAGAAAGCGGCTGAGGGAGGAAACAGCACAAGGTTCGCTCTGCCCAGGGCGCAAATGAAGGGGACTTACGACTTCTCATTCAGTGGGCTGAAGACGGCACTCCTCAGAAAAGTGCAGGAATATGGCGTCATTGGTAGCAAGCCTCAGCCCTGGCAGATTACCGCCCAGGCCGACGCAGCATCGAGCAAAAGAGAGACCAATCAAGTCAAATCTGAGATAACCCCGGCGCGGTCGGGAGAGAGCAACATAACCGACAAACTCCTGCCTTACTTGCAAACTGTGAGCCTGTCGAGCTTCACGGCTGATCTTACAGAACCCGAAGAGCAATCTCGCCTCGCGGTCGTAACAGTGGCTCCCGCGCTGGATGACCCTGAAGACCGTTTCGAGGCAATCGTGGATAGAGAACTGCCCGTGGCGGACCTTGCCGCTTCATTTCAGGCCGCCCTCGTTGATGTATTGGTCGAAAAGACAGTTGCAGCTGCCCTGGAATTCGGGGTGAGAGAAGTGCTTGTCGCGGGCGGCGTGGCGGCGAATTCGTACCTGCGCGGGAGGCTGGAATTGGCCTTAAGCCAACCCCGGCTGAAAGTTCCCTTCCGCTACCCGCCCCTAGTGCTCTGCACAGACAACGCTGCCATGATTGCAGCAGCCGCCTTCTATCGCTATGCCGAGTCTGTACAGCACGACTTTAGTATGGATATCGAGCCAAGCGCGCGTTACGTCTAGCAGGCGGGACAAGTAGGGTTAGCGCGGCAACAGTAGGCTCTGGCAGTTCATGTCGTCCGCGGGCGCGATACCCATTATGTCAAGTACAGTAAGGCTGATATCACAGAGCCGCCCACCCTCACGCAGATGCGCACTTCGCAAATCGCTGCCGTCCGGCGCAACAAGGATAAACGGCACCGGATTCAGCGTGTGGTAGGTATGAGGCCCGCCCGTAGCGGGGTCGACCATCAGGTCAGCGTTCCCGTGGTCGGCGGTAATCAGCATGACACCTCCCGCCGCTCGCACTGCGGTAGCCACGCGCCCAACGCATTCATCGACAACCTCGACCGCACGGATCGTTGCGTCCAGTTTACCGCTGTGGGCGACCATATCTCCATTGGCAAAGTTGGCGACGATAAAGTCGTATCCGCCTGATGTTATGCGCCGCTCCAACTCCTCTGTGATACCGTAGGCGCTCATCTCCGGCATCAAGTCGTAGGTGGCGACCTTCGGCGATGGGACCAGCACGCGGTCCTCTCCTGGGAACGGCCGCTCGGTGCGGCCATTGAAGAAAAAGGTGACATGTGCGTACTTCTCGGTCTCCGCGATGTGAAACTGTCGCAGACCTCGGTCGCTCAGGACCTTAGCAAGGGGTATTTCCACTTCCATTGCCTTATAGGCTACATGCACTGGAAGCTCCGGGGCATAGCGAGTGAGGGTAACAAAGTAAAGGTCATGCAATACCTTGCCCCGCTCGAAGCAGGAGAAGTCAGGGTCGGTGATTGCCTGTGTAAGTTCTCGGCCACGGTCGCTACGGAAGTTGAAATAGACTACCGCATCCCCATCCCGGATTGTTGACATCTGCCCATCAGGCTGTGAGACAAGCGACGGCACAATAAACTCATCGGTGATGCCCAACGCATAGGAAGCGCGAAACACGTCGAGGGGGTCGTTGAACTGCTCACCGAGGCCCTTCACGAGCGCATTGTACGCCTTCTCGATCCGCCCCCATCTGTTATCGCGGTCCATCGCGTAGTAGCGGCCAGATACGCTACCGACTTTGCCCACACCGACCTCAGCCATCTTCTCCATAACCGTCTGCATGAAGCCCAGGCCGCTCTCGGGTGGAGTATCGCGGCCATCCGTGAAGGCATGGTAGACGACCGACTCGACACCTTTGCGCTTTGCCAATTCCAGCAACGCGAAAAGATGCGCCCAGTGGCTGTGAACGCCCCCTGGCCCCAGCAGCCCTAGCAGATGCAGCGTGCTAAGGGGTCCCCTGGCGAGGACATGATCGCAGGCCGCAACAAGCTCCGGGTTCTCATAAAAAGAACCGTCTTCGATGGCCTTATCCAGACGGGTTAGCTCCTGGTAGACCACGAAACCCGCCCCCATATTCTGGTGTCCTACCTCGGAGTTGCCCATCTGTCCTGTAGGAAGGCCAACCGCATGCTCTGATGCGTCAAGGGCCATCTGGGGGTAATTGGCCCACAGATGATCCATAGTGGGCGTGTTAGCAAGGGCAATAGCGTTGTGCTCGGTGCTTGGGTTCAATCCCCAACCATCGAGTATCACCAGTACAACCGGGCGTGGTGTCATACTCCCCTTCGGGAATTATGAGTTTTGAGTTTTGAGTTTTGAATTAAGGTAGTTTTACGTGTCTTAATTAGGCCGAACGTAATCAATTCATAATTCATAACTCATAATTCCCGCTACGCGTCGCGCCAACTCTTCTCGGTCTTGTATTCGTGCATATAGTGCTTACAGACATCGCACAGAGTGACTTCTGCCTGCCGCCTGTAAATACCCTTGCGGGTACGATACCGGTATCCATATTTGTGCCTGCCTACATGGTTAGGACAGTACGATAACCCGCACCGTTCGCAGCGCGCATAGAGGGGGTCCGAGCAATCGTCCCACCCGCACAGACCCAACTCGTTATTGCGGTGCTCGGCCTCTTCTCGTCGCTCGATCTCGGCGGACTGGGCAGATTCTTCTCTGGTCTTGCGCTTGTACGCAGTTCTGCACAGCCTACAGACCGATGCTTCGACATTGCCGTGCTTGTTACAGAAGTGACGGCCACAGATTATGCACTGGGCCGCCGGTGTTCGGAAACATATAGCGATTGGACTTTCACAACGGAGAGGCATATCGATTAAGTGATGAGTGATGAGCGATGAGCGATGAGCAAGGTATGAAACGTGAAACGTGATAACAGACTACTGACTTCTGGTCACTCATCACTCATCACCCATCGCTCGGTGCTCTTACATCCAAGTATACACGGGAACGGTCACAATATGCGACCTATGAGCGTACAGTCAACTTGTGCCCGTTCTGGTTTGCGTTCACCCTGTTCGCTCCTACCTGGGCAAGATCGTAGTCGCGGTAGAGTTTAGGGAGCATATCTTTGGGGGACCAGTCGCGCCACGAGCCATACTTGCCTTCATACCGCCGGATCGTCTCGCCGACTTCGTAGAAGAGAATCTGGGCTACTCGTAAGCCAATCGGCAGAACCGCCATCGCGTGGCTGTGGTTGGAAATCTCCATCGTCCACTTGGAGATGTACCCGACGTCGCCTACGCCCGCACACTTGCAGACCGACAGGCAGGACCTACCGATACTGGAACGAGCGCGCATCGAAGTGGTAAAGCCGTTGCGCCCGCCTACTACTTCTTCAGTGTGCGCCAGAATCGTATCGCCGGGGCGTATGCGGATAAAGCCGTCATCCGCGTAGTGCGGGCCAAGCCAGAAGTCGCTGGCATCTTCCTCATCGGTGAAGTTTACGGTGAGCATATTATGGTTCGGGATGTAATAGTAAGCCCCAAGCCTTACATCGTACGAGTTGGTGCCTAACTGGCGGTCCTCGAACGGCTCTATGACGATATCGCCCTGCTCCATAGCCTCCATTATCCGTTTGTCCGAAAGCAACATTACAATTCTCCTTTAGTTGAAGGTTCAGGGTTCAAGGTTTCTCAGTTCAACCTTGAACCTTGAACTTTGAACCTTCAATACCTGTAGGCCCAATCGCCCGCCTTCGCTTCCTCTACAACCCGCTTGTAAGTCTCGACTGTCAGCCCGGCGATGAGGTCCCAGTTGAACTGAGTGCGTACAACTTGCTCGGCTTTCTCGGCCCGTTTCCTCGACCACTCCGGGTTCTTCAACGTATGCAGAATGCCCCACGCAAGCGACCGGGGATCGTTCGGGTAGACCTTGATACCTGTCTCGTGCAGATCGACTACTTCGGTCAGCCCTCCGACATCGCTTACGACAACCGGCGTTCCCGCTGCCATCGCCTCCAGAGCTACGATCCCGAACGGCTCGTAGATGCTGGGGAAGACAGCAACGTCCGCTACCTTGAAGAGACCGTCGCGCACTTCGTCAGGCACTCGCCCTGGGAAAAGTATACTACCCTCAACTCCAAGATCGCGCGCTTTTGCACGAAGGCTGTCCACATTGCCGCCCCCGGCCAGTACGAACTTCACGCCAGGCCATTCCCTGAGCACATATGGAGCCGATTCGACTATTACCGATAAGCCTTTTTCGTGGACCATACGACCAACGTAGTAGACAATCGGCTGATCGGGGCGGGCGTAGGCTGTACGGAAGTGCGCCAGGTCCAGGCCCTTCAGAGCATCGAATCTGCGCGGATCAACCCCATTCGGTATGATATCGACCTTCTCCGGCGGCGCGCCAAAGTAACTCTCTACCTCCCACGCCATGTAACGGCTGCAAGCGATCACGCGCCACGACTCGAAGGTGAGCCACCACTCGGCCATGTGTATCGAGCGTTGCATCTCGCCGTGGATTCGTCCCTGGTTGCGGCCCATCTCGGTAGCATGGATCGTCGAGAGCAGAGGGAGATGGAAATTGTGCTTCAAGGCGACCGCAGCAAACGAACTGAGCCATTCGTGGTCATGGATAAGGTCAAAGCCGCCGATCTCGCGTATGAGATGTGCGCAAAAGGCTTCGACCTGGACGTTGTCGTGCCATGTGTTCGTGAAGAAGTCGCCTTCCATCCCTGATGCTTCCACCCTGTAGACGCGGCTGCCGTTGGTGGCGGGCGTACCGTCAGGCATCGGCAAAGGTTCACTGAACTCGCCACCGCTCAGTTTTGGCGCTACAAGGTGCACTTCTACTCCGTCGGCGATTAGCTCAGGCACGATCTCCACGACATGCTTACCCAGGCCCCCAACGATATGCGGTGTGTATTCCCACGACAACATCAGTACTTTCATTTTATCTCCTCAATTGCTGTTACGAATTACGAATCATGGGTTCACCGAGTTCGCTACGCTCATGTCGCAGAGAGCGCAGAGATTTTTATTGTTTTGAATTGCGAATTAGGGTTCAAGGTTCAAAGTTCAAGGTTAGAACGCCATACAACTTTGAACCTTCCATCAAAGCTCGCGGCCATAAAAGCCCATTTTCTCTGTCGTTCGGCGAAATCCGAATGACTTATAGAGACGGTGAGACCTTACGTTATCTTCCTGAGTAGAGAGATTGACCGAGTCGGCAGATAGACCCTGCATGATGCCCAGAATATGGTGCAGTTGAGCCGCCCCAAATCCCTTACCCTGCTCCTCCTCAATTACAGCAAGCCGGTCCAAGTGCGCCCACCCCTTGTACATTGTGAAAGAGGCGTAGCCTACAGGTTTCTCCTCAAGCAAGGCGATGTAAACCTGAACATCGGAAAGTTGCAGATACCCCTTGAACTCGACAGGGCTGTTCCACCAGAGCCAGGGAAAAGAGGCATGGTCAAGCCGCATCAGTATATCGAGATCAGAGGCGCTCGCTTTGGTGAAGTCAAGATGTGGGAGGCCGTCGGCGAGGGGTGCCAGATCAAGGCGACGAAGATCACGCTGGAAGAAAACGATTCGCTCAAGTTGGCTAAAACCTAGCTGGACATAGTGGCGTGTCTCATCATTCCATACATCATCCGACAGAAGCAGCATTTTGTAGCCGCGCTCACGCATTAAATCAGTCATTGAGCGCACCAACGCCACCTTCCCGCGCCGCGCAGTGACCTCAACTACCTGGGCGATGTCACTCCGGGACCGCCAGGGTGTTACCAGTGCATACTCCCCCGTAGAAGGTACCCAGAGCGAGTGATGTGGGTACTGAGCCAGGTGCATCTCAAGCGTAGACGTGTTGAAACGGCTAAGCCAGGACAAACGGAGGTGGCGAGCATGATCAGCTTCGAGCGGCTCAATAAGCGGGTGCTCGTCGCTCGGTGCGGGACTCCAGGGTAGGCGGGCGCGCATCAAATCGGCCTCAGCGGTTCCGTCGTAATTCGCAAAGCAAAATTCAAAACAATAATAACTTGGTGCTCTTGACGTTCTTGGCGGCTTGGTGGTTCCGTCCTAATTCATAATTCCGTTCATCGCCCCACCAGGCGGGCATCCTTGAGGCTCAATATGCCAAGCGGGGTGATGGCCAGGTTCTCAACGTAAGGCTTGACGAGCGTGTACGAAACGGAATGGTACAAAGGCACCGCCGGGTAGTCAGCCAGCACGCGCTCTTCAATCTGAGCGTATGTTTGCATCCTCTTTGCTCGGTCGCTTTCAACTGCGGCGGCAGCGAGGGCAGAATCTACGTCACCATTGCGATAACCCGTATAGTTGCTGGGGGAGGACGACCTGAACATGCTGCCGAGTATGCTCTCAGGATCAGGGTAGTCGGCCACCCAGGTTAGAGTGAACAGAGGATACTCGCCACGATCAAGCCCGGCCAGATAATCCGACCATTCAACGCTATGTACCTCGACATCAAGACCCAGCGTCTGGCTGAAGACATCTTTGAGGGCAAGATCGAGCGCGCCGCCCGCGCTGTACAACCGTATACGCGGTAGGTTCTTCACATCTTTGTAGGTAGACTCGGCAATCAACTGTCTTGCGCGGGTAACATTATATAGATCATCATCTTCGACCCCCCTGTAGCCGGCCATATCGGGTGGAACGAAGCCGTTGGCCTGCCGCACCCGCGATTGGAACATGACCCTGGCGATCTTCTGGCGGTCGATTACGCGAGCCATAGCTTCACGCACTTTGGGGTCGTCGAACGGCTTTTGCCTTATATTGAAGCCGAGGTACGTTACCGACAGGTCCGGCGTGGAGCGCAACTCCTTCGACAAGGGGTTATTCCGGTCGGAGACTCGGTCAATGTCTTCGACCGAGACATTGGCTACCTCCATACTGCTCTCTTCGCGTTCGTATTGCTGAAGTTCGCCTGTTG